>NC_017542.1:1239500-1541500 GCF_000237325.1 Paenibacillus polymyxa M1 | reverse complement strand
ACCGACCAAATAGCCAGCCGAGCTCAATTCATCGATTAATGAGGTAGCCCCCTCAAAAGACTCAATTCGGTACTGTCGATCCAAGTATTCTTGTTGGACATGCACTGCCTGCTCACGGGTAATATCTACCCCGAATTCTTGTAGAGCCAGAATAAAACGACCTTCCCTCATATCATCCAGTTCATCCTGCCCTGCTTTCCCCTCCAATAGTCCTCCTTTAGCCGATAGTAAATCGCTGTAATAGCGAATACGGTGGTAGACTTCCTCATATGGAAAACGCTCACTTAATCCTAATACTGTACGCAATGCATCACGTGTAGGGTGCAAATGATCGTACATCGTGTCATCTACATCAAAAAAAACAGCCTTCTTTTGCAAGTTCATATGCCCACTTCTTTCTGTTAAATCTTTGGATGACACTCTCTATACCTTGTCCTGATATTATACCCGTTGACCTATTACGTTGCACCCTTACCTTCCCAGCCCGTATCTCTCATTCACCCTTCTCAGGTGATAACATACACTGAAAAGACTGCATTTTCGCAAACTCACTTTACTTCACTACTGCGCTAACATAGGTATCTTGTCCTGGTTTGAACGAAAGCGTTTTATTTTGACAGCACACGGGTAAAAGGTCACATTTTTGAAAAAATTCGTCATACAGGTTTACATTTCGTGTAAAATCACGTACCTTTTAGGGATGAACGCTTTACAGATGTACTTGGATAAGGGAGGTATACACAATGGATTCCGGTTCTAACCTAGCCTACGGATCAGCCACACCTTTGATTGAGGCACTTATAGAGTTTGAACAGGAGCTTGAAGCGAACCGGCATTCTCTGAGTTTTGATTTGGGCTTGATTATGGAACAGGGCCGCGCTCCGCGATATATGGCTACACCGCCTGATGTTATTCCTTTTGCCCACGCTGGAGTGGACGGGATACATTATGGCTTTTTAACCGATTTTGGCCTTGAAAAGGACCTTTCACAGGCTCCGATTGTATGCGTTTCTCCCGTCGATTGGACGGGGGTATGGGTGGTTGCCCGCCATTTGCAGGATTTTCTAAGCGTTGTTTATACAGAAAACAGTTCATTAAAACGATACTATGCCAGTGGAGCTGACTATTCTGGACATGCCGGTCAGCGTCCTCTGCAAGCTGTGGATGAACGTACCGCATTTGTACGCGAATGCTTTCGGGAGCGCTTTGGCATTCTGCCGATTCAAGATATGGCCGCCTACATCGACAGCTTGCGAACAGAGCGTAAGCAAAATGAAGTTGCTCCTACACTGAATGGCTTGGGTATTCAGACATCTTCTTCTATGAAGCGTAGCTCTTCTATTGAGAGCGACTTCTTGAACGTAACGGAGCCGTTCCTCTGGGAACAACAAGGTGAAGCTGTACGTGAGTTATTCCGCAGCGGTTCGCATGAAGCCAGACTGGCCTTTATTCGAGATGCTCAGACACGGCATCTGTTCACCCATTCAGCCCTTCGTGCTTTTGTAACAGGGCAGCTTAAGTTGATGGGCTTGTCTGAGGCCGCAACATACCTAGAAGAGTCCTACTATACCGTTATTCCGGATACGATGGAATCTCGATAAACTCCATAGATTCCCCCAATTTAACCGCCTCTGAAAAGGCGGCTTTTTGTGCTACAATAAATGAAAACAACAGGGTCGAACGACCTGAGGCGCATGAAAGAGAGCGAGCATGAATAATCATTCCTATCCTACTCCTGAAATCATTGAGGTTTGTCTGCTAGCAGGCAAACTGATGATGCAAAATGGAGCCGAGACCTATCGTGTTGAAGACACGATGTCCCGCATTGCTTCGGCCTATGGCATATCCCAGTCCCATAGCTATGTAACACCCACTGGAATTTTTTTTGCTATTAATGATTCGGAACCTGCCAAGCTTATCCGGATCGTAGAGCGGACTACAGATTTGCACAAGGTGACCGAGGTGAATTCCATTTCACGTAAAATCAGCGCAGGCACTTTGTCACCCAGCGCAGCCGTAAAAGAGCTTTCGGAAATTGAACGTGGTCCCCTCCGCTATTCCAATCGTGTACAGCTGATCGCTGCAGCGTTGGCCAGCGGTTGCTTTATGATCATGTTTGGTGGAGTGTGGAGAGATTTCCCCGGAGCTGTGTTGTGCGGCGGTATCGGATTTGCAGCCTTACAATATTTTCACAGGCTCGTTAAGGTTAAGTTTTTCTCAGAATTTTCTGCATCTTTTCTAATCGGCTTGCTGGCGGCTCTGTTAGTGATCGTCGGCGGGGGGCAGATGATGGATAAAATTATCATTGGCTCCGTCATGCCATTGGTGCCGGGCTTGCTAATTACAAATGCCCTTCGAGATTTAATGTCCGGGCACCTTGTCTCAGGGCTTTCCAAAGGTGCAGATGCTTGCTTGACGTCTTTTGCCATTGGAGCTGGTGTTGCAGTTATCATTTCTTATATGTAATTTGGAGGAGATTCAAGCTTATGCTTGCACAATTATTCACAAGCTTTATTGCCACCGCTGCTTTCGGCATACTGTTCCATGCCCCCCGACGCTCGCTGCTGCAATGTGGTTTTGTCGGTATGCTGGGCTGGCTTGTCTATTATTCAACCACGGACAGCATGGGACCTGTGAGCGCCAGCCTTTTAGCCACGATCCTCATCGGCATCGTCAGTCAAGGTTTTGCTAGACTGTACAAAATGCCTGTGATTATTTTCAGCGTGGCAGGCATGATTCCCCTGGTGCCAGGAGGAATGGCTTATAATGCCATGCGCCAGTTCGTACAACAACATTATCCTCAGGCACTGGAGCTGGCCATGAGCACACTGATGATCGCAGGAGCGATAGCAGTCGGTTTGGTAATCTCTGAGGTGCTTAACCAAATCTTTCACAACATACGTTTTAAACCTCAGCGTTAAAAACGGAGAAATAACAAAGTAAAAAAAGGCTGCCTCTAAAATCGCTACACTGACAGTGTATGAGACGATGTTGGAGGCAGCCTTTTTCTGTAACTCAATATTAATCTACTCGCTTACCCAATATAGCCAGATCGCGCTCTATGCTGTCCAGCACGGCAACACGTGGATAATACCCCCACTGCTCAAAGCCAAACTTCCGCAGCAGCGCAATACTCGGTTCATTATGACCAAACACAAACCCTAACAATGTTGTAATTCCTAGTCTAGGACATTCATTTAGCAAGTGCTGTACCAGACGGCTTCCAGTGCCGGTTCCACGAGAATCCTCATGGACATAAATGCTAATTTCTGCTGTACCGTTATAAGCTGGTCGGCCATAAAAGGACTGAAGACTGGCCCATCCAGCAATTGTCCCCTTTTGTCTTAGTACCCACAAAGGGCGGTGGTTTTCCTCATGAGCCTCAAACCATGGAATACGGCTCTCTACTGTCACCGGCTCCAGATCTGCTGTGACCATTCGTCCTGCAATCGTAGAATTATATATATCCACAATATCGGGAAGATCCTCCCTGCATGCAATTTCAATGGAAAAAGATTGGTCGTTATTCATTATCGTAGCTGCCCCCCCTATTGTGGTGATTTATTTATTGTACAGGACAAGCGCCCGAACAGCCATATCGAGTTGTTTTGCGGATTAGTCCCAAAGGGTCTTATAATAGAGCTTGAAGATAAGCCAACACTACGTTAACCGATTTAACGACATGAGACGGGAGGTATGCTTCGGAGTTAAAAGAATCTGAAGCAGCTTAATATGAATATCGGAACTCAAATTTTGATTTTGGAAGTGTCTATGGGACCTTTTTTTGGTAATTCGATCATTCATCCTGTACTGCTCAAGGACGAGGATGGACTTACATTGATAGACTCGGGCATGCTCGGCCAATTGGAGCCTCTGCGCAAGGCTATTTCAGATGTGGGTGAGGATATAAGCCGTCTGAAAAGAATTATTATAACGCATCAGGATATTGACCATATCGGAAATGTTCAAGCACTGCTGGACTTGCTACCGAACACTGCCCTGCTGGCCCATAAGGATGACATTCCATATATGACAGGAGAACGACCATTTATAAAGCTGACGCCGGAACGCATCAATCTGATGGAGCCTGCACTCAAGCAACAAGCAGAGGATATGATTCGCCACCTGCCAGATTTGCGCTTTGCTCATATTCTTGAGGACGGTGAACATCTGCCTTATGGTGGAGGCATACAGATTATTCATACACCCGGTCACACGCCAGGACATATCAGCTTGTATGTGCCTGCACAGAAGCTGCTGTTGGCAGCAGATGAACTGCGTGTAGTCGAAGGTGAGCTGGTCGGTCCCGCTGAGTCAGCTACGCCGGATATGCCGTTGGCTCTAAAGAGCCTTGATAAGCTGACTGTATTGGATGTTGATAAGGTACTCTGCTACCATGGTGGTTACTACGATCACAACGTACAGGCACGTCTGCAAGCATTAAGTCAGTCAAGAGAGAAAACCATTTAAAGATATAAATTAGGGTGTAACAAGAGCTATAATGAATAAATGGACAGAAAGGAATGAGACTCTATGAATGAGAAAATTACCAGATTGTATGATGAACTGAAGTCACAAGCTTGGGATGGCCTGCTTGTGACCGATCCCAAACATATTTACTACCTGACGGGCTTTGCCAGTGATCCACATGAGCGGTTTCTAGGGCTCGTGCTGCTTCGTGACCAAGAACCAGAACTGATTGTACCAGCTCTGGATGCAGAAGCCGCTCAAGCTGCTTCTTCGGTGACGCGTATATCCACCCACACCGATACGGACAATCCATATGATCTGTTACGCCAACGCACAGGTACCGGAGTGAAAGCATTCGCACTAGAAAAGGAACACGTCTCCGTCCTCCGTTACGAACAACTACATACTGCCATTGGCGCTGCTCAATATGTGGACCTGGGTCCGGTGCTTCAAGAAATGCGCGTGAGAAAAACTCCTGAGGAAGTACAACGTTTGAAACATGCAGCTCGTTTGGTGGAAGATGCTCTTCGTCACGGCCTAACCCATGTTCGCGAAGGGGTGACAGAAGTCGAGCTGGTAGCCGAAATTGAATACCAAATGAAAAAACTCGGTGCAGATGGCCCATCCTTTGACACGACAGTGTTGTCTGGACTCAAAACGGCCTTGCCTCATGGTGTTCCGGGGACCCGTAAGCTGCAACACGGCGATCTACTCATGTTTGATATGGGCGTATATTGCGACGGTTATGCTTCGGATATTACACGCACTTTTGCCTTTGGCAAGCTGTCGACTGAGCTGGAAACGATATATAATACGGTTCTCCGTTCAAACGAAGCCGGAATTGCCGCCATTCGCCCGGGAGTTTCCTGCGCATCCGTAGACCAGGCAGCTCGAGCCGTTGTTGAAGCCGCTGGATATGGCCCTGCTTTTAACCATCGGGTTGGACATGGTCTTGGTATGAGTGTTCATGAATATCCATCTGTACACGGAGGCAATAACGATCTGCTTCATGAAGGCTTCGTGTTCACGATCGAACCCGGCATCTACGTTCCAGGTCTTGGGGGCGTGCGGATTGAAGATGACGTTCTGGTCACCTCTGAGGGTGTTGAAGTGCTGACCTCATTTCCGAAGGAACTGACCGTGCTGGGATAAAAAAAGAGGGGCAACCCCAAGCCAATCATGGCTTGAGGGTTTGCCCCTCCTCTTCTATCAAACAGAAATTGCGTGCGATGTACAAAATCGGTGTACCCGCCGCAGTCAGTACAAATTTTAAGATGTAAGTGGTGAACAGCAATTCGATCCATATCCCCCACGCATAGCCGTAAAAGGCAATACTACAGAAAATGAGGGTGTCTATAAACGAGCTGATCATCGTGCTGCCATTGCCGCGAATCCAGAGCTGATGACGCTCCGGGAAAAACTTGCGAATCCAGGCATATAGACGCACGTCTAGCAATTGACTGACCGCATAGGCTGTCAAGCTGGCAAGCGCAAGCCTTGGCAACAATCCGAAGAGCTGTTGCATCGGTGTCTGGGCAAAATCCGTTGCAGTAGGCTCAAATAACAGCACCATCTGCATCGTGATCGTCGTCATAATCAGAGTGAAAAAGCCAAACCACACAGCTTTTTGCGCCTCTTTAGGCCCATATTTTTCATTTAGTAAATCGCTGGCCATATACATAGAAACATACATTGTATTTCCCAATGTCGTGGTAATGCCGAGCAGATCAATGGTTTTGGTTACCTGAATGTTGGCCAATACAGTAGCAACGCCAATCCAGGCGTACAGCCCTTTTTTACCAAACAACCGATAACATAACAAAAAGAACATAAAATTGACGAGGACAAATGCTGCCCCCCATAACAGATTAAACATGAAATCCTCCTAGTTTTGATAGCGCGGGATGGTTGCGAACCGCGGTTCATCCGAACAAGCCGGAAAAACATTATTTTAATGTATCATAGATTAGGATTTGTGAACAGCTATAATTTACACGGTCATAAGCCCAATATAAAGAGCCGACCTTAAGGTCGGCTCTTTATATTGGGGTGCTCATTGCACGTATACTTATGCTATAAATGCGATATGAGACTGCAGTGTACACCATTCGTCTATCTTTTACTTAAGAGTGTGCCGCTACATCCAGATCCGTGCCATGGTTGTTGAACACGTCTTGATCGTTCTCCTTAAGTACTTTACCTGAGATAAGACCTGCGGTAATAGAATCATTAACATTTAACGCAGTGCGTCCCATATCAATCAACGGTTCAACCGAAATGAGCAATCCTGCCAAGGCCACGGGAAGGTTCAGGGTAGAAAGCACGATCAGGGAAGCGAAAGTAGCACCCCCGCCTACACCTGCCACACCAAACGAGCTGACCGTAACAACCAGAATAAGCGTGAGGATAAAATCCCAGCTTGTAGGATCTATGCCCACCGTTGGAGCAATCATGACCGCCAGCATGGCCGGATAAATACCCGCACAGCCGTTTTGCCCAATGGTTGCTCCCAGGGTCGCGGACAGATTCGCGATGCCGTCGGAAACACCAAGCTTTTTCGTTTGTGTTTCAACATTTAATGGAATAGTCGCTGCACTGGAACGAGACGTAAAAGCAAAAACCAGTGTAGGCAATACCTTTTTCACATATGTCACTGGATTATAGCCGAACAAGGCCAGCAAAATAAGATGAATAACAAACATGACTAATAAAGCCACATAAGAAGCGAGTACAAACTTGATCAGCTTCAAGATTTCATCCGGATTTGTCGTAGCTACAACTTTCGTGATCAGTGCTAAAATACCGTAAGGCGTCAATCTTAGCACCAGCGTTACAATCCGCATCACTACAGCGTACACTGCGTCGATCACTTTGCGGAAGGTTTGCGCCTGCTCTGGTTTTTTACGATCCAATCCGAGTACTGCCACCCCGATAAAGGCTGAGAAAATAACCACCGCCAACGTCGATGTACGGCGTGCCCCTGTCATATCTTCAAAAGGATTCGAAGGAATAAATTCCAGCACCTGCTGCGGAATAGTCATATCCTGGACTGTTCCCAGTCGTTCTTCCATCTTCAGGCCTTGCGCTTGCTCCTTTTCACCACTTTGAATCTCGATTGCTTTTAGATCAAAAGACAGGCTGGTTACAATACTTACAGAAGCAGCAATCGCCGTTGTAATCAGTAGTACTGCAATAATGGACACGCTTATTTTGCCAAGGTTCTGTCTTCCCTTTAGATTCATAATAGCCGAAATAATCGACACCATGATCAGTGGAATAACAACCATTTGCAGCAAACGGACATAACCATTACCTGCAAGGTTGAACCAATCGACCGATTTGGTAATGACCTCTGAGCCGGCCCCATAAGCGTACTGAAGAATAGCCCCGTAGATCAGTCCGAAGCCGAGTCCGGTAAATACTCTTTTTGTAAAAGAGATGCGCTTTTTCTGCATCCAGACCAATACGCCGAGCAGTGCAAGCAGCACGATGACATTCAAAATAATAAAGAAGGTATCCATATATCATTTCCTCCAAACTTAAACGTAAGATGTTTTATAAAAAAGCGACCCTTCAATCCGAAGATTACTATATCACAAAGCCAACTATTTTTGTAGGTTTTATTGAAATAAAAATAATAAAGATGCTTCAGCTTTAGACTTTATGTAAACGCCAAACAGCAAGCCTTCTTAAAATGAAGGCTTGCTGTTTGTTATTCTGAACACAACGATTTGTATTCAGCTTATGCATAGATTTTTTCAACGGTTAGACGATCACTGTGTATAGCAGTTCTTGTTCCTTAACCACTTTATGCTGATTTCCAGCGGGCTCCAACTCGCTAAACTGGTCTACATTCGTAACAATAACAGGCGTAATCGTTTCGTAACCAGCCTTGCGGATTTCCACCAGGTCAAACTCCAGTATAAGATCGCCTACCTTCACGCGATCTCCTGCTTTAAGATGAGGCGTAAAATGAAGTCCTTTTAGTTTAACAGTGTCCATCCCTACGTGAATGAGCATTTCAAGTCCTGAATCACTCACCAAGCCTACAGCATGTCCGCTTTTGGAAATAGAGAACACTGTGCCGTCAACTGGGGAAACAACCCGACCTTCGGAGGGTTCAATAGCCCATCCTCTACCCATAATTTCTTGAGAAAATGCAGGATCATTAACTTCACTGAGCGGTTTAACTTCACCCATAATTGGGCTGAAAACCGGGATTGTCTCACCTTTCGGAAGTGAGCTCACCGCAGATTGTGCTACTCCCTTAGTAGAAATGCCACCGGTAGCATTTGCTACTTGTGGTGCCTCTTCGTTCTTTTCATCTGTAAAACCGATCACATAGGTAACAATCGTAGCAACCACAAATGCAATAATGAGACCAAGAATTGCATACAAGAAAGTCGGTCCAATAAACATAGCCAGACCAGGTAAACCAACGAGTCCCCCAACGACGTACGCTTTTGTGCCAAACAAACTCATGAAGCCCCCGCCGACAGCTCCGCCGATCAACGCTGCCGTAAACGGTTTTTTAAACCGCATATTAACCCCATACATTGCAGGCTCGGTTACACCCATAATAGCTGTCAAGCTCGTGGAGAAGGCCACTGTTTTGACTTTGGCATTTTTGGATTTCAAGAATACGCCGAGTGTAGCACCAGCCTGAGCCAAGTTAGCTGCTCCCATAATTGGAATCATGTAGTCATAACCCAGCGTTGCAATCGATCCGATCATAATCGGAACCAACGCGTAGTGCATACCAGTCATAATGATCAGGGAGAAGGTACCGCCGAGCAGCAGACCTGCAAGTGCACCTGTATTTTCAAACAACCAAGAGATACCACCAGACAGGCCGTTACCAATAATAGAGCCGAGCGGCCCTACAGCAACCAAAGTCAAAGGTACAATAATCAATAAAGTCAGTGTTGGGACAACAAGCAACTTCAATGATGCATGAGTATACTTATCAATGAATTTTTCAACATAGGACGCCAGCCAGATCGCGATAACAATTGGAATAACGGTCGAAGAATACGTGGCCGCTGTCACCGGAAGGCCAATAAAGCTAACTTTCACATTCGAAGCCAGTAATGCTGTAATGTCTGGATGTAAAATAGAAGCACCAATCGCCGCACCAATAAACATATTACTGCCGAGTTTTCTAGCAGCACTGACAGCCAGAATAATAGGCAGGAAGTAGAACGCACCATCACCTATTGCCGCTAAAATCGTATAGGTTTGACTCTTGTCAGACATCCAGTGCATAGCTACCAATAGGGCAATGATCCCTTTGATCATACCTGCACCGGTGATCGCCGGCAAAATAGGTGTAAACATACCCGCAATAAAGTCGAACAGTTGGCTGATCGGGTTTTGTTTTTTCTTGGATGCAGTGCTTGCGCCTGTTTCACTTTGCGGTGCCTTGGACATGTTGCTCACCAACGATTTATATACATTAGCTACATCATTACCGATAATCACCTGAAACTGGCCGCCACTCTCCATGACTCCCATGACACCATCCGTTTTTTGCAACTGCTCTTTTTGAGCTTTCTTATCATTATGAAGATTGAAACGCAAGCGCGTCATACAGTGAATGACCTGCTCTACATTTTCTTCTCCACCAACCAATGTAAGTATCTCTTTGGATAATTGATTTCGATCCATGAGGTGTTCCTCTTTTCTTTTTAAGGTATAAAGTGTGAAAATTAGGAATAAAAAAAACCTGAATACAGAAAGCAGACAGCTTTATAAAAGCCAATCTTCTTTCAGCATTCAGGTTTTGCCTTCTGGTTTAGAAGTAGCAATCCTAAATCCCTGATCATCTATAAAATCATTGATTTTTAATGATGCGTTCGATATGAATGGTGAGATACAGCATCTCATCCTGGGACAAGCTTCGACCATAGATCTTAGTCGTATAATCTCTTATTTTTTCCGCACAAGCATAAGCGTCCTTATATTGTACCTTAACCATATCATGAAGGGAATTATCTGTATTTTGTACAGGAGTTCCATTCATAACCCGTTGGGCAAAAAATTTGAGATGTGTAATAAAGCGGTAATAGCTTAACGACTCTTCATCCAGCTCCATTACAAAAAAGCGGCTTACAATGTTTATAATATCCTTGACGATATTAGTCAGGGTTATCGTTTCACGCATTTCACTGTTAAGCTGTGCATTCACCAAATGTAAGGCAATAAACGCCCCTTCATCATCTGGAAGTGTAACCCCCAGCTTGTCCTGAATCATGTGTAATGCTTTGGTTCCAATCGCGAATTCTTTGCGGTACATTCGTTTGATTTCCCAGTAAAGTGCATTCTTGATGTCCATACCCAAACGATAACGCTCTATGGCAAAATGGATATGATCTGTCAGCGAAATATAGATGCTGTCATGCAACTCTACACCAAGTATCGTTTTGGCATATTGGATGATTTCATCAGAAATTTCAACATACTCAATAGGGATATCAGACATCAGGGTCATCAATTTACGGGAAACCTCGGTACTTTCAAGCTTGAAAATTTTCTCGATTTTCCCCTCTTCAATCTCATCGCCTGTGTTTTTTTTAAAAGCAATTCCTCTTCCCATAATGACTAATTCTTTCTGCTGTTCATCAATGACCGTTACGACGTTATTATTCAGCACCTTTGCTATCTTCATTCCATCACCTTAAGCCGCTTGGAGTAGTAAAAAAAAGGCAACACCAAAACTGACACAAAGTGCCTGTTTATGGTTTTGCCCGATATGCTCAGTAACAATCCATGATTGTGCAGTTTTGAATAACTGTCATCATAGTATCATATAAACAACTGAGCTGACAAGATTTTTTTGTAAACACTTTCATGATGTAATTATGTGCTGTCGCTGCATCTTAATTGTTAGAGCTCTTTTCCACATTTAAATCGGAGGAAGCACTGATGCGGGATGCGGATGCAATTTTTGATCGCTCCTCTTTCTCGTCCACAAAGCCCATAAAATACGTAATTACGCCAGCCGTAACGAACGAAATCAGCATGCTCAAAATGGCGTAAACAAATGTAGCGTCGGAAAACAGTGGTAAGCTAAGCAAGCCAGATAAGGCTGCAAAAGCAGTCAATTTCACTTCAAACAGACACATACACGCCCCGCCAACAGCTCCGCCGATCAGTCCCGCGATAAGCGGTTTTTTGAAGCGCACATTAACGCCGTATAATGCCGGTTCAATGATTCCAAACATAGCCAATATGCCTGTGGAAGCAGCTAGTGTTTTGACTTTGGCATTTTTGGATTTAACACATACACCGAAGGCCGCGCCTGCCTGAGCCATAACTGCTGCCGCAACAACAGGAGTAATAGAATCATAGCCCTTCGTAGCCATGGATTCTATTATGTTCATCGACATCATATATTGCATACCCGCAAAATGGAGCACAGGTATCGTCCCGCCAAACAGCAGACCCGCAAATACTTCCGCATCGTCAAACAGTGAAGCAAGACCATCTGACAAGTTATGAGCCAGGGTCGTCCACAGCGGACCAAAAACAAACAGTAATAAAGGCACAATAATGATAAGCGTCAATGTCGGAACGACCAATAGTTGAATAGAATAGCGGTCGAACCTACTCAATCCCTTTTCAATCTTTGATGCAAGCCAGACAACAATAAGGATCAGTATAAAAGAAGCAACATACTGTGGCTCCACCACGGGTAAATCGTCTGAGTTCATTTTTATGCTGGATTGCAGCAGTTCTATAATGCCAGGATGAAATGAGCAGGCCGCAATTGCCGCCGCAATAAATAAATTGCTACCAAGCTTTCTTGCCGCATTTACCGCTATCATAACGGGCAAAAAATAATATACGACCCCACCAATGTACCCTAAAACAGTGGAAACTTGAGTATCAGAAAATAAATCTAAGAACAATAAAACAGGCGCAATCACCTGAATGATTCCTCCACCAATTAGCAATGGCAAGCACGGAGTGAATACATCTGAGATAAAATCAAACAGGCGGCTGAACGGATTCCCTCCTCTATTCGCTTTATCTTTGTCTCTAGTCGGTTCCTGTTTATCTTCTCCTTCTACCTCCGAGTTTATTTCCTTTGAAAGTAATTCACGATCCATAACTGCCTTTACCCCTTTTATATTATATGTATATTGAAGGCCACATTCGAACGTATTAAAGCTAGCTTAGAAGAAGCTTGTAAAAAGTAGCATTCCTTATACTACTTATATTCCTTCTTTTTTACAATAGTTATAAAAGCACAGGTAAAGCCTTTTAATTTCTTACTCCTGATAATTTACATCAAACTTACATCTAAACACCTAAGACCATAGTTATATATTTTTTGTTTGTTTTTGGGCAAATATGACTATTCAACCGTCTGTTAATTATGTAAAATAGGTCTAACCTACTTTTTAGTAAATCATGGATTACTTCCCTTTCTCATTCTTGTCCCTTGAATACAGCTGAAATATACATAGAATCCGAACATTTTCAGTCTTTTCTTCAAGCAAAGAAAGGAAACAAGTAGATCATGGCTGTCTAGTATCTCATTGGACAAGCGGCCTACATCAAGCAGGGCAATCCGTCTGTTTTATTACCATCATGTGAGAGGAGAATTTTCATGAAGCTTTTTAATCGTTCCCTAGGCGCAAAATTGCGGATTATGTTTTTGCTGATTCAACTCTTTGCGTCCCTTCTGTTCAGCATTAGTTTTTATGCAGTTTCTATGAGTATCATTAATAGCAGTGTCATGCCTCAAGTAGACCAATTGCTAGAAACTGGAGCTAAAAATGTGTACCAGGATCTCAATATCTCCTTAGCTGTTCAGGCTGGGCAAGGAAGTGGTTCTGATTCGGGCTCTGCTATGCAGATGGAAGCTTATCTTCAGGACAAGGTCGACACCCTCAAATTAGAATCAGCATATATTGCGGTGCTGAAGGATGATGGTAAGGCCGAAGTTGTCGCACGAAACGTAAAATCAGCATATAAGGTCAAGGATACTCTCGTTCCTGTCGAGGATATTAAAGAAGCAAAACAAGGCGAGATGAATATCAGTGGCATTTACAGCGACTCGCACGGAGTACACAAAACCGCCTTCTTTGCCATATCAGGCAGTAATCTGATTCTTGGCGTGAACGAAGATGTTGGATTTGTACAGGAAAAATCCCAACAAATTCTATGGATTTGCATAGGTATTACACTGACAACACTTATACTGGGCGGAGTTATTTCTACCCTTGTCATACGTAAAGTTGTACAGCCCATTGCCGAATTGGTTCGTCATAGCGAAAAAATTGCCCAAGGTGATCTTTCACAAGACACGAAGGTTCATGGAGTTAATGAAATCGCTCAACTTGCCCGCAGCTTCCAATCTATGTCTCATAACTTGAAAGAAATGATTGGCCACGTGCTTACTACATCAGGTGCAGTTGTTAAAGGGTCGGACGAGCTGCTTCGTCGGACTGAGGCTATGAGTGTAAAAGTGCAGGACTCTACAGCTGCCGCTGAAGAAGTAGCCAAGGGCAGCAACAGCATCGCTTCTGCTGCTGCTGAAAATGCGCAGGCTATGGAGGAGATTGCTCAAGGTGTTCAGCATATCGCCTCCTCTGCCAATGATGTATCTGATCAAATCAGTGAAGCGACGAAAGAAACGGTTAACGGTAATACGCTTGCTCAAAAAGCTGTAGCTCAAATGTCACAGGTAGGACATGCTGCTGATGAGTCGCTTCGATACATACATAGTATGAATGAACGCTCAGAAGCTATTGGTAGCATCGTTTCTGCAATTTTCGATATTACAAAACAGATTCAAATGTTGTCCCTGAATGCCTCCATTGAGGCTGCCCGTGCGGGCGAGCATGGACGGGGCTTCGCTGTAGTTGCCGGGGAAGTTCGCAAGCTCGCAGAGCAATCCAAAGAAGCAACACAGGAAATTTCGGACTACTTGGTTACCATTCAGGAAGTATCGCAGCAATCTGTGGACTCTGTGACCCAGGTTAGCCGTGAGATTCACTCGGGAACAGAAATGGTTCAGCAGGCGAGTTTCGCTTTTAACCAGCTAAGTGAGCTCATGCAAAAGATCAACGCTACGATTCAAACCGTATCCGCAGCAACAGAGCAAGTATCCGCCAGCTCGGAGGAAGTATCTGCTTCCGTGGAAGAAACAGCTCTCATTGCTGCCAATGCACAGCATATGATTCAGGAAATCGGTTTAAATGCCGATGAGCAACTGAATGAAATGGAAAGCCAAAGTGAGGTTGTTCGTCAATTAAGCCAACAAGCAACTGAGCTGCAAAAGGCGGTCCAAAAATTTAAAATTAAGTAAGCTGAGCTGCTAAAAGAGGTATCTCTCAGTCACAAAAATGACTGTAGAGATACCTCTTTATTTTTTTAAAGCGATTTAAAGGATCTTCCATGAAGAAGTTTATGAATCCATCCCCAGAATGCGATAAACTTGCTCCATATCTAAATGAGCGCGTACCACCTCTGCGACACGGTCAAACTCTTGTTCCTTGGCTTCACGTACAGTAAAAGTGCTATCTAAAGCTGCCAAGCCCTTGGCTTGTCGTAATCCATCCAACCAGGACCGGCGAAAACGGTCATTATCAAACACACCATGCAAGTAGGTTCCCCATACCTTACCGTCAGTCGTGCCCCAACCTTCCTCAAAGGCGGCCCCTTCCCCACGCTGAATCTGGAATAATGTTTTCATATTCGTTGAGTCTGGAGTCCTGTCTATAGATACATGTGGTTCCGTGACATACTCCGTAACACCCATATGTATTTCATAACCTTCAATGATTGGCTTGACGGCAGAACCTGAATCAGGTGCAGCGCTTAGCAAAAGCGGGCAATGATTAGACAGGGTTCCTTGAACACGCACGGTTTGCTTTTCCTTTAAGAAGGTCGTGGATAGAGCTAGCCATCCTAATCCATCTGCCTGCTGCGGCAACCCAGATTCGACGGCATCGGGGTCAAATAGCGCTGTGCCCAGCATCTGATAGCCCCCACAAATACCAACCAGTTGCGTGCGTCCCGTCTTCATAGCCTCTCGAATGTCTTCCTCCAGCCCTCTTTCACGCAATTCCAGCAGGTCTCCGATGGTGTCTTTGGTTCCCGGTAAGATAATAGCGTCCGGTACGCCCAATTGTCCGGCCTCTGTGACATAACGTACGCTCACGTCAGGCTCTACAGCCAGAGCATCCGTGTCCGTAAAATTGGAAATACGCGGATATCGTATCACCGCAATATCTAATTCTTTATCTTTTGCTGACCGCTTAGGCTTCTTGTCCAGTACGACCGAGTCCTCTGCTTCAATACGAATGTCCGGTAAATAGGGCAATACACCGAGTACAGGAATACCTGTCCGTTCTTCCAACCAGTCTAATCCCGGTTGAAGCAGGGACAAATCGCCTCTGAATTTGTTAATGATAAATCCACGGATACGCTGTACTTCATGGGGTTCTAGCAATTCGATAGTCCCTACCAGAGAGGCAAAGACACCGCCCCGGTCGATATCCGAAACCAGCAGTACTGGAGCATCCGCCCAGCCTGCAAGGTTCATATTTACAATATCGCGGTCCTTTAAATTAATCTCTGCTGGGCTGCCCGCCCCTTCCATAAGCACAATATCATAGGTATCACGCAGCCGATTCAGCGCATCCATAACGGTATGCTTGGCTTGTGGCAAAAAATCCTTTCGGTAATCAGAGGCGCTCATATAGGCATAAGGTACACCGTGTACAACAATTTGTGAGTGCATGTCCTTGACTGGCTTAATCAGAATTGGATTCATATCGGTCGTCGCCTCAATACCACAGGCTTCTGCCTGCACACCCTGAGCACGTCCAATTTCCTTGCCGTCCTCAGTAACATAAGAGTTTAACGCCATATTTTGTGACTTAAACGGTGCGGGACGATAGCCGTCCTGCAGAAAGATCCGGCACAGCGCAGTCGTTACTACGCTTTTGCCCACATCCGACGCTGTTCCTTGAAGCATCAATATAGCTGCCGGGTTCGTGCGGGACGGTTCGAAAGTTGACAATTGCCTCTTCCCCTTTAACGAATTCATTTCAAATTGGGTCACAACCCGTACAAAATGACAATAAACAGCAACAAAACCGTCTCCAGCAATTCGTTCAAAGCTCCGTATATATCCCCCGTAAGTCCCCCAAGGCGAGGGTTAATACGGTTTGCAACAAAGGTTCCAGCTCCGTAGGCCAAAAGCGGAAGCAATGCAAATCCTAGCCAGATTGGAAAAGACCCAGAATTCGAAAGATGCATCTGTAAGTATGCCCCTGCTAACGATAGGCCCCCTGCTTCCTCTGTTACTGTAGCTAAACCTGCAAATATATATTGCCCTACAGCAGCGCATAGCGTCACTAATACTGCCCAGAATACGGCCAGTCCGACACGTTTACCATTCATATCAGCAAAACGCGCCGCCAGCCCATCATCGTTACGGGCTTTAGGCCAGCGCCTCATCGCATGTACCATAAACCAACGGCTCCAAACCATCGGAAGTATCAGCAAGCCGGACGCATTTCGCTCAACCAGCACGGTATACAACAAAGAAGCCTTGAGCATGAGTAGCAGTACACAAGCAATAACACCCATTGCTCCTACACGGCTATCCTTCATAATTTCCAGCATCCGTTCACGGGACCTGTAGCTAAACAAGGCATCAGCCGCATCCATCCACCCGTCCAGATGCAGTCCGCCCGTCAACCACACCCAGACAGCAAGGGTAAGAATCGCACATGGCACTGGTGGCAGAACCATAGCCGTAAGCGCCGCAAAGCTCCAAACGATAATGGCAATAACCAATCCAACCAGCGGATAATAACTTGTACTGCGTTTCAGCAACTCCGGGGAAAAATCCAGCTCCGCCTTGACCGGTAGACGGGATAAAAATTGAAAAGCCGCAGCAACAGCCTGACGTTCACTGCTCATAGCTTATATTCCAACTGTTTAAGTTCTACGGGGATACCCGCCGTTACTAAAAAAACTTCATCACAAAGACGGGCAATCCGCTGATTCATAACTCCGCTCAAATCCCGGTACAGCCTTCCAAGCGGATACTCTGGTACAATACCGTCACCGACCTCATTGGTTACGATGACGAGCGATCCCGGATACTGCTCCACAGCTGCCGCCAGTTCATCCATGGCGGCTCTGGCGGCAGTTTCACCGTCCTCGCCTGCGGCCAGCAGTACGTTCGACAGCCACAGGGTCAGGCAGTCGACCAGCACCATAGGCGCAGGCTGCGACGCTTGAGCACCGCCAAGCTTTCGCAGCAGCTCCGGCAGCGCCTGCGCTTCCTCCAGCGTCTGCCAGTCATACCCGGCAGAATCGCGCTGGAGCCGATGAAGGGCGATGCGCTCCTTCATCTCCACATCATAGGCTTGGGCCGTTGCAATGTAGCAGGCGCGCGGCGCGCGCGCCATGCATAATCGCTCGGCAAAGCCGCTTTTTCCGCTGCGTGCCCCGCCGGTCACGAGCGCCTTCATCGCTGCGCGGCTCCCTGACCGTCCGATACGCCTGCATCGGCAAAGGTCGCCATTTCGCGCATAATGCGGCACGCCGCATCAATCAGGTGCAAGCTCAGCGCACCGCCCGTGCCCTCCCCGAGCCGCATGTCCAGATGGAGCATGGGCTCCAGCTTGAGCTGGCGAAGCACCGCCGCGTGTCCGCGCTCGTCCGAGGCGTGCGAAGCAAGCATGTACGCCGCGCTTGCAGGCGCAATTGCGCGTGCAGCGAGAGCAGCCGCGCCGGAAATAAAGCCGTCCAGCACCACTGGACAGCGATGTGCGGCTGCGCCGAGGATGACGCCTGCCAGGGCGGCAATCTCCAGACCGCCGACCTTGGTCAGCACGTCAAGCGCGTCATTGGCATCCGGCTGATTCACCTCCAATGCGCGGCAGACAACGGCTATTTTACGGGTAAGTCCCGCCGAATCTACACCTGTCCCCCGGCCTACGATAACTTCCGGCTCAAGCCCGGTGAGCGCACACACGACCGCAGCGCTGGCTGTCGTATTCCCGATGCCCAGCTCTCCGGTAACGAATAGCCGTGTGCCACCTTTAACCGCTTCTGCTACAGCTTCAGCTCCGGCCAAAACTGCTTGTTCCGCTTCCGTACGCAGCATGGCTGGCCCTTTAGCCATATTCGAAGTGCCCATGCGCACCTTACGATTCACCAAACTCGGGTGAGAGACATCCGCATTCACGCCAACATCTACTACCTGGACATCAGCGCCCGCATGACGTGCCAGCACATTAATTGCTGCGCCGCCTGACAGCATGTTATACAGCATTTGCTGCGTAACCTCAGCTGGAAAGGCGCTAACTCCCTCTTCACACACACCATGATCCGCAGCCATGACCATCACCGTTTTACGATCAAATTCAGGCTTATCCACGCCAGTAATTCCTGCTAACTGGATGGCCAAACTCTCCAGCTTTCCAAGACTTCCAGGTGGCTTCGTTAATTGGTCCAAATGTGCTGAAGCTGCCGAAGCCGCCACTCCATCCGGCTGGGCAATGCTATCGATCAGCTGACGCAGCTTGTCGTTCATATCTTCCACTCCCTGCTCTTTTTTTAGTATGTTCCCAATCTCCTATTGGTCTGCTGTAGACGCAGCGCTTCTGCGCAGCAAGAGCTGCGGCACACCGCTATCGGGATGCGGAAGCATCACAGGCTCAACACCATATACACGACGAATCCGGTCCTCTGTTAGCAAATCCGATGAAGTACCCAATCCTTCAACCATTCCATCCTTAAGTACAAGCAAATTATCGCAAAACTGTGCCGCCAAATTAAGATCATGCAGGACAGCAATGATTGTCACGCCCGTTTCTTGGCGCCATTCTGCCAGCAACTCCATAAATTCAAGCTGATAGCGCAAATCCAGATAAGTCGTAGGTTCGTCCAGCAGCAATACCTGTGGCTCCTGTACCATCACCTTTGCTAATGCTACACGCTGTCGCTGTCCCCCACTCAAGCGGTCCAATGTTCTGTCGGCCAGTGAAGTTAGACTCAATCGCGCTAGGACCCGATCCGTAATCGCCTCCACATCAACTCCCTTTTCCCTGCCTAGCCAGTCCTGATGAGGAAACCGTCCCATTTCTATAACTTCCCTGACGGTGTATCCCACTGGAGGAATTCCCTCCTGCTGGAGTACGGCTACAAGTTGAGAAAGCTCTTTTCTGCTGTAGCTACCGACCTTTTTACCATAGATATGAACACTTCCAGAAGTCGGCTGATCTACGCCAGAAAGCAGATGCAGCAACGTCGATTTTCCACTCCCATTCGGACCAATGATCCCCCACCAAGCTCCTTCGTCTACGTTCCAGCTAATATTCTTCAACACATGGAACTTTCCATAAGCACGGGTCAGGCCTGCTACCTCTAGCGCCCGATCATACACCTTCTGTAATTCACTTTGTTTGGTCACAACAGATCCCCCCTGCGTAGCTTCTTGTTCCGGTACAGGAGATACGCGAAGAATGGTGCCCCAACAAAGGCCGTCATAACGCCCAGAGGAATTTCCATTGGGGCCAACAACGTGCGAGCCGCCGTATCTGCCCAAGCCATAAAAATAGCTCCACCCAGTGCAGATAACGGAACAATCATCCGGTAATCGGGACCTGCCATCAGACGAATGATATGAGGCACAACAAGTCCAACAAAGCCAATGACTCCACATACCGAGACAGCGGCAGCTGTCAGCAAGGTAGATATGATCAGGACAGATAGCTTCGTCGCATCTACATGAACCCCCATATGAGCCGCTTGACGTTCTCCCAAAGCCAGAATATTCAGCACCCGTGCCCGGTTCCATAGAAACACCAGCCCAACGATCACGTAAGGTAAAAGAATTCCCGTATATGACCAACCTCGCAGACTGAGACTTCCCATCGTCCAGTACAATATTTCATTGACTGTTTCCTTCGACATGGCTGCCAGAAAAGAAACAATGGCTCCCCCAAAAAATTGCATCACCACACCTGATAAAATGAGGCTTTGGGTCGGAATTTTCCCACCTTCACGCGCCAACGTCAACACCATCCACAGCGTCAGCATGCCGGTTATAAATGCAACTAGCGGAAGCGTCCATATACCCACAAATGAAAATTGAAGCCCCCAATAAATCAGTACTGCTGCTCCGACCGAAGCTCCCGAGGATACCCCAAGGGTATACGGATCAGCCAAGGGATTACGCAACACACCCTGAAATCCGGCTCCCGCCAGCGCCAGCGCTGCTCCAACCAACATTCCCAGTAACACCCGTGGCAATCTGACCTTCAAAATGATCTGCTCTGAGGATGTATTCCAATCCGGTGTAAACGTATCACCTAACCACGGTAGGTGGTTGATCAAAATACCTGTGATCTGGCTGACCGGAAGACTGACCGAGCCGATGCCAAGACAGAGTAGCAGCGTCAGCAGCAGCAAGACAAGACCTGTCCCCCCAAAACCGATCAGTCTACGGTTCATTTGAAAATTTCAGGGTACACGCCCTTAGCCACTTCCTTGAGCCCTTCCGTTACGCGTGGCCCCGGACGACTGATCAAATTATCATCCACGGCAAATACACGATGGTTACGAACAGCCGATATTTGATCCCATCCACTGCGAGCTTTAATGATATCTCCGAGGGTCTGGCCTGTTTTGTCGTCCTTCACACTTTTACTGTACAAAATCACGTCAGGGTTTGCAGCTATAATATTTTCCTCACTGATTTGGTACCACCCCTTCTGCGTAGCACCTACATTTTCACCACCTGCTAATGTAATCAGCTCGTCCATAAACTCGCCTTTACCCACTGTCCAGCCTGGTGAAAACTCGACGTATACCCGCAGCTTCTGCCCTTTGCCGATATTTTTAACTCCTTCTTTCACTTCTGCTACATCTGCTCTCATCTTGTCAGTCACCGCTCTCGCTTCTTTCTGATGATCGGTGATTTTCCCATACAATTCGATGTTAGCTATGACATCTTCAACTGTTTTCGGTTCAGTTTTAAAAATCATAATTCCCATGTCACGCAGCTTAGTCGTAGCCTGTTCACTAAGTGAAATCCCTGCAAAAACAACTTCCGGGTTCGCAGCAATGATCGCCTCTTCGTTCGGTTTCATAATACCGCCCATTTTAGGCTTTTTCGTAGCTGCCTCCGGGTAATCAGAGTAGTCGGATACACCAACAATTTCCTTATCCAGTCCGATAGCGAACAGCGCCTCGGTTTCTGCCGGGGAGACGGAAACGATCTTATCCGGTGCTTTTTTAAATGTAAATTCCTGTCCTGTTGCATCCTTAAGCGTTAGCGGGTAAACCGTTTTGCCCGGAGGCACTTGTGCGGTTACGGTCTGTCCCGGCTGCTGTGAAGAAGCTTGGCCCTCTTTATTTTGTGCATTTTTTCCATTCGCGCCACATGCACTCAGCCCAACTGCCAATATCAGCGCCAATAGACCTGTAGTCCATACCTTTATTTTTTTTCCTGCCATGATTTGCACCCTTTCATACAAAAATCGTTAAGAGCGTTACTTGAACTTCATCCGATATTTTCTCATTCCAGCCTTCTTTTCCTATCAAAAACCCCCGCATCCTCATATCAGGACACAGGGGTCACGTTAGCACAGATCGTGCGCAGGCGGGCAGCTTCTTTCCGCATGGACAGTCACTGCGAACACGTCATCCTTTCCTCGAAGGATTATGGTGACAGGCGGACGGGCAGGTATCCTGACTTATGGAAAATGCATGTCCTGATATTCTTTCATATGCTTGGCGGCACATAAAACAGGGCTAATGAGCATGTTTCCATTTACAGTGGCGGGACCGCGTCGGACTCACACCGACTTCCCTTTTAACAGCGCAATAAAGGAAAGCAAGTTCCTCACATAGCGCCGACCTCGTCTGCTGGATATTTGATGTAGTGGTAGTCAAGCCGTTCTTTTACTTGATGATTATAGGTTAAAAAGAGTTAGCTTACAACCCAAGCAGTCGCTTTATTCGCCTTGTTTAACCTAATGAGAAAGCAATCTTGCTATACAATTGTGCGGTCCTGTCAACCTTAACTGAATCCTAAATGCTTCTCCCGGCTTCGGATTCAGACTCCAAAAATCATGGCCAGGCATAAGCATACAAGCCAACTGACGAATTACACCACCATGCGTGACAATCAAAACAGAGGACGGCGCAGCATTCGACTCCATTGGCTGAACTTCCAAAGCAATGCGCCACGCAAACAGAGAGTCTAGGAATTCACGCAGACGATTCACAAAATGAATCCAAGGCTCTCCTCCAGGTGGGGTGAATTGTTGCGGCTCATCAATCCAAGCGCGATACAACGCCACATCCTTAAGCATGTCATACGTTTTTCCATCCCACTCACCAAAGTGAAGTTCTCGCAGATGTGGTTCCATGATAGGAGGCATAGCAGAGAGGGAACATTCAGACGTCAATGCTGACTCCGGCAAAATGATCTGCAAGGTCTGGCGACATCGCATCAAGTCGCTGCAATAGATTCGAGCAAAGGAATGTCCCTGCAATTTTTTCTGTAAAGTCTTTAACTCCTGCTCTGCTCCCGACAGCAAACCCAAGTCGGCATGTCCCAGATATCGATGTTCCTTATTCCATAAGGTCGTGCCATGACGAACTAGCACGAGCTCCATGTCCCACTGCAGATCTTCTTTAGCATCATTCGGCTTACTAACCTGTTGTGAGTTCGGACTTGGTGCACTTTCTCGCACTCTTTTTCCTTCTGTATCTTGTTTCAAAATCGTGTCACTCCTCACTGCATCCATCCCAAGGCAAAACACCCTGCAGCTCCCATCAAACATAACCCTACAAACATAGTGGATACGGCGAACATCAGCCGGATCGTATGCCGGATATCCTTCGACTCCAGCGGTCGTATCCCTTCGCCCATATATGCCCGAAAGGAGCGTATGCCGTGATACACATTATAGCCACCGAGACGAATCCCTAGGGCACCTGCCACCGCTGATTCGGGAAATCCGCTATTTGGGCTTGGATGCAGACGGGCATCCCGCTTGATTGTCCGCCAGCTTCTTGCAGCATCCAGCCGATACAACCACGACGCTATCACTAGCATAACTGCTGTCATGCGAGCCGGAATGTAGTTAGCTACATCATCCAGCCGTGCCGAGGCCCAGCCTAAATGCAGGTACTTTTCATTTTTGTAGCCAACCATTGAATCGAGCGTGTTTACGGCACGATATGCCAGTGCCAAGGGTGCTCCCCCGATCAGGGCATAAAAAAGCGGGGAAATAATGGCGTCCACGATATTTTCAGCGACCGTTTCGACGGTACCGCGCACAATTTCGGGCTCGTCAAGCTGCTGCGTATCCCTTCCGACAATCATGCCTAGCTCCCGACGTGCCCCAGTCAGGTCATTCGCCTGCAACGCTCGGTATACTGCCATCCCTGCGTCCTTTAGACCTTTGGAAGCAATCGTAGTTGCAATCAGAACAATTTCTACAACGACAGACAACCACGGGTGAATCCAGGCAAGCACACGCAACAGCCCCCAGGCAAGCACAAAGGAACCCCCAGCCACAATAAATGGAAGCAGTATGCCCGCACGTTTCAGTCCTCGGTCACTGCGGACCTTACGGCGAATCGCTTTTTCCAATGCTGAAATGGCATGTCCCATCCCGATGACTGGATGCGGCAACCATCTCGGATCACCGATTAGCCTGTCCAGCAGATAGGCTGCCATGATAACCAAGCTAACGATCACGCCGCTCCTCCTCCAGCACTTCACTCAGTGCAGACAGCAGCATATTGTTGGCTTCGGCGTCCTTAACCGCAATTCGAAAATGGCTCGCTGACAGTCCAGGATACATGGCACAGCTACGTATAAGAATCCCGCGTTGTCCAAGCGCCTGCTGAATAGCCGATGCACTCCACGTTCCCGGCGCCCTTGCTAGCACGTAATTGGCTTCGCCGGGAACGACACCACAGCCCCATTCCGCCAAGGCAGCCAGTAAGCGACTGCGCTCCGTAGCAATCAGTTCCTGTGTGCGGCGCTCATAAGCTTGCCCACTTCTCAGACACGCCTCTCCAGCCAGCAACGCCAGTCCATTAACGCTCCAGGTCACCTGTTTGGCCGTCATTTGCCGGATATAGTCCGGATGAGCAATCGCATAGCCCAATCGTAAGCCAGGAATGGCATAAAATTTGGTCATCGATCGGATCAAAATCACATGAGGATAGCGTTCCAGCACAGGCAATAATGAGATTTGCCGTTCCAGTGGGATAAAATCAATAAAGGCTTCATCCACCACTAACACGGTACCCGTTCTGCCAGCCGCCTCTGCCAGTTCATATAGCTCCTGCTCACCATATTGCACACCGTTTGGATTATTCGGCTGCCCAAGGAACAATACATCTACCTGCTCCATGAGCTGAAGGATGTCCTCCACGTCTGCCTTCCATTGAAGCGAAGCCTTCCCGTATACCCGATGGATCTCGGCTCCGAATTTGCCAGCCAGCTCGGCATATTCCGAAAAACACGGCTCCACTGTACCCACACGCTTGGGTGCCAGCCCTAATAGCAAGAGCGCCATGCTTTCAGCCGCGCCGTTACCGATGCTCAAAGCCTCCGGTGGAACCTGCAGCCGCCGTGCCAGCATATTTTTAAAATGGCGGTGTCCAGGGTCTGGATAGCGAATCACCGTGTCCAATGAGCTTTGCAGCGCCTCAAGCACCTCCGGTGGCGGACCGAGCGGATTAATATTCGCACTAAAATCCACAAAATCCGCAGCAGCTCCACCAAATGTCGCGGCAGCCGTCTCCCTGTCCCCGCCATGACCGTAAACCTCTATCATTGCCTCTCATCCTTTCCGGCCGTTTCCAATCATTTAGATCCATTATGAGGCTGCTTTTTGCGTCCCGTCAATGCAAATGAGCTTTTGTACATGGCTCACTTGGGTTACAATAGAGGGAGGCACACATAAATTACACAGTTTATATACGGAGGAATGGACATGCTGTTCATCGACAACCAGGGCATACACGATCCAGCCATTAATCTTGCTATTGAGGAATACGCGCTCAAGCATCTACCGCTGGACGACAGCTACCTGCTGTTTTACATTAATCAGCCTTCTATTATTATAGGCAAGCATCAAAACACCGTTGAAGAAATCAACGCTGAGTTTGTGAGAGACAACAATATTCAAGTTGTTCGTCGCCTGTCCGGCGGCGGGGCTGTATATCATGATCTCGGTAACTTAAATTTCAGCTTCATTACCAAGGATAATGGGGAGTCCTTCCATAATTTCCTCAAATTTACGCAACCTGTGATTGACGCCCTCCGCCAAATGGGAGTAGAAGCCGAAATGACAGGACGCAACGATCTGCAAGTCGGAGAACGTAAAATTTCAGGAAACGCTCAATTTGCTACACGTGGACGTATGTTCAGCCATGGTACATTGATGTTCAATTTGAATCTGGACAATGTGGCTGCATCGTTGCACGCCAATCCCGAAAAATTCAAATCCAAAAGCACAAAATCCGTCCGTAGTCGCGTGGCTAACATCAGCGAACTGATGGACCGTGAGATGACCATAGAACAATTTCGCGAGGAACTGCTGCGGTCCATCTTTGGCTCAGAATTGGATCAGGTGCCTCAATATAAGCTCACCGATGCGGATTGGGCTAAAATCCATGAAATCTCCAAAGAGCGCTATCAATCGTGGGATTGGAACTACGGTCTATCCCCCGAGAGCAATATCAAGCACACACGTAAATTCCCGGTCGGTATTATAGATATCCGCATGGATCTGAAGGAAGGCTACATCCGTGATATTAAAATTTACGGGGATTTCTTCGGTGTAGGTGATGTCGCTGATATTGAAAATATCCTGCGCGGCAAGCGTTATGATGAAGGTGAGGTCCGTCAAGCCTTATCCTCTCTCGATTTGAAGCATTACTTTGGTAATATTGAGCTGGACGACTTTGTTGGACTTGTATTTTTGGAAGACTAAGCGTTACTTTTTCCCATGGTTTCAAGCCAATACTTCAGTGGTTATAAGGGGACAGGCTCTTATGGGCGGCGTCCCTTTTTCAATGCAATATTGTCATTTTGAATATTATAAGATACAATTTTAATATTGCCCCATGATAGAGATAAAGGAGAGATACCGATATGTATAAATTAATTGCCATTGATATTGATGATACTCTCATTAATGACCAGAAAGAAGTTACTCCAGCGACACAACAGGCATTGGAAGCTGCTGTAGCTAAAGGTGTGGTGGTTACTCTCGCTACTGGACGAGCTTATGCCTCCGCGCACAAAATTGCACGCCAGACGGGGTTGAATGTACCGATCATTACGTACCAAGGAGCTTTGGTTAAAAATCTGCTCGACGAAAACGTGCTGTATGAGCGTTATGTTCCACTCGTGGCTGCACGTCGTCTGTACGAATTTTGCGTGGAACGCAATCTGCATCTGCAAACATATATAGATGACAAATTGTACACACGTGAAGATAATCAGAAAATTAAAGATTACACCGAGCTGAACAACACGGAATATTTTGTAGAGCCTGTGTTCAGTAAAGTTATAGAGCAACCGGCCCCTAAATTGCTGATCATTGACGAGCCGGAAGTGTTGGATGAATTAATTCCCGAACTGCGCGAACTGCTTGGCAACGAGGTGCATATTACAAAATCCAAACCTCATTTCCTGGAAATTATGCATCATGAAGGCACTAAAGGCCACGCCCTTGCCTTCCTTGCAAACCATTTTGGCTGTGATCTGTCGGAGACCATTGCGATCGGCGACTCGTGGAATGACCATGAAATGCTGGAATGTGCTGGTCTCGGCATAGCGATGGAGAATGCGATTCCTGATTTGAAAAAGCTGGCTGATTACATTACTCGCAGCAATAATGAAGACGGTGTTAAGCACGCCATCGACAAATTCGTACTCAATGTTGAATAAGCAAAAAGTGACTATTTCCGTAATACTTATATAAAGTATTTCAACAACAAAGCCTCCAAACGTCGCATGTTCATTAACATACGGCAGTTTGGAGGCTCTTTTTGTCAGATCATATCATAACTGACCACTTCAAAGTATCAGGCAGCAGAGCGAAATTTACGTCTGTTCACCAGACGGATAATTCCGTTATTCATGCACATCAACCCGGTCACAATGAGCAGCACTCCTGCCAGCATCCACCAGCTTACATGTTCTCCATACAAAAAAGCACCCAGGCCTACAGCAATCGGTGGTGAAATGTAGAGCCATGTGGTCGGAAACAATGGATTCGTACGCGCCATAAGCCAGTAAAATAGTGTCTGCGCAATCATGGAACCAAACACAATCAAATAAAATAGAGAGCCTATGGCAGGCAGCAGATTCCATCCCCCAGAATTCCAAGGCTCTGTAAAAGCCGACAGTACTAGCAGCATCCAACCACCATGAAACATTTGTGCTGCATTCAAGGCAATCGGGTTCGTATCACGAAACACGTCCATGACTCGCTTGGAATACAAAGCTCCTCCCGAATAGCACAGCTCACCCAGCAAAATGGCCATACAACCAGCCAGCCACAGACCGCTGATTTGAACCGCCAAGCCGGGCAATACCACCAGCACGACCCCGAGAAAGCTGATCATGCAACCCATGAGCGTAATTCTCCTCGTTTTTTGCCGCAATATTGCAGACTGCATTAGCACAATCATCATCGGTCCGGTGGCCGACAAAATAGCACCGATTCCCGAACTGACATATTGCTCCGCCCAATACAGTGTTGAGAATGTGCCGAAGGTCGTTCCCGTCCCAATTAGCAGCATTTCCTTTCGCCATAATAACGACCATCGAACCTTTCCTGACAGCCTCATCGCAATAAACAAGATTGCCCCTGCTGTCATAAAACGTACGCCTGCCGATAAGAACGGCGGAAGTCCGGCCTCCACTCCCACTTTGATAGCCAAAAATGTAGTACCAAAAATAAGACACATAACTGTAAAGGCGATACCAATCATGACACTTCTCTCTCCCTTCTGTTACTCACAAGCATACAAGGAGACAGACAGAACAGATGGGCAACCACAGAACAGTTGTATACGTTTTGGAAGTGCTGTATAGTACAATACACACAAAGGAGCGTGGACCGCATGGGCAAGGATAACAGCGAATTATTGTTTTCAACAGAACATATCTCGACAGATCCGGGCTTAAAGCTGTATGAGCAGGTCGTCCATTACATAAATGTGCGGATGGAGCGCGGGGACTGGCCAGCAGACGCTAAATTGCCGTCTGTGCGAAGTCTGGCTCAGGAATTGGGTGTGCACCGGTTAACCGTATTCCGGGCATATCAGGAGTTAAAGCAACAAGGGCGTATCTATGTAAAGGATAAATCGGGATATTACGCTCATGCTTCCCATGCAGCAGAATTGGGGCCATTTACTACCTATTCGGAGCGTTCATCCACAAGACGGATCTTCCATTCAGAATCCACTTACATGGCAGACGATCCGTCTGTTTCTGTCTGGAGGGGGATGGATGGACTCACCCAGGTTCATGCCATGAACGCGGACTTCCAATTTTCCAAGGCCCTAATTGATCCCTCTCTCCTACCCAACCGATACTGGAGAGAATTAATGATCCAGGTGTTTGAAAAACATCCGAAAATCGCGGCTACCTATTCTGCTGTACAAGGAGATGCTGAGCTTCGTGATGCCATGGCGCAGCATTTTAGCACAGATAAGCATTTCGCAGTATCAACGGACGAAGTACTGATTACCTCCGGCGCACAGCAAGCCATTGACTTGGTTTCCCGTTCTCTGATCCGTACAGGAGATCGTGTATTAATCGAACGTCCAGCCTATGGCCCGGCCATGGAAATATTCCGCAGACAAGGCGCCCGCCTGACTGTAACGGATATACGACCGGAAGGTTATGATATGGATCACATTGAATGGTGCCTGAAAACGGAAAAACCGCGTCTCTTTTATATGAATCCGACATTTCACAATCCAACCGGCTTTATGATCCCTGATGAGCAGCGCAAACGACTACCCGAACTGGCCGAGCGCTACAGCTGTCTTATTGTCGAGGATGACAGCACCTATGATATCAGCTTTGGGCAAAAGCCGCCTTCCCCCATTTTCGCCTATGATATCTCGGGAAGTGTCGTCTATATTCGCAGCTATAGCAAGTATGTCGCACCCGGCCTGCGAATCGCAGCCGTGACTTGTCGGCCTCAGCTCATGGACAGTCTGCTGAGCGTCAAAGCGCTAGTGGACAATGGATCACCACTGCTGAATCAAAAGCTGTTTTTACAATATTTTCAATCCCCACGTATGCAGCAGCATATTAAAAAGCTATGTATCGCACTCCAGATTCGTAAGGAAACGATGGAAGCCAGTCTCCGCGATTCCGGCTGGACATGGACCAGCCCGGCGGGAGGACTCAACCTGTGGCTCCAGCTACCTTCTACGATAAAACCTAATGAGCTGCTTGCCAAAAGTATACAAGAGTCCGTTTCCTTTGTCCCAGGCAATGTATTTGATCCCATCGGTGCAGAGGGTAAAACGCATATACGGCTGTCCTATTCATACGCCAATGAACTGCAAATCAAAGAAGGGCTCTCCACACTTCTACGCATCAGCCGAATGATGTAAATCGTTATTCTAACGGCAAACTCATGCCTGTGTGTGCCAAACTGATCCCTTCCAGCAACCCGTAGTTGTATGTGATATCCACATCATGGGACATATGTGTAAACACCGTGCTTCCGGGCTTCAGTCTTCCTACAAGCTCTTGAGCCTCCAGCATGTCATATACCGAACGGGTGGCATACTCCGCTTTCTCATGGTAAAAACTCGTCCCCAGCACGAGTAAATTCAGATTATGTAAAGGCAAAATTTCCGCCTCATTCAGTCCAATTGAATCTGAACAGTAGGCCCATGAGAAGCCGTCTTTTTCCAACCGATAAGCGTAAGCATATCCGTTCTTTCCGTGATTCACGCGCCATCCCCGGATGTTCCATCCGCCAAGTTGGACTCCCTGATCTACTGGAATAAGATCCAGGTTTCCAGGGAGCCAGGAAAATTGACGCAGGATCGTGTCAATCACTTCCTGTGGAGCGTACAAACGCCCTCTGTTCCCCGTCCAGCGACAGGCATCCGCCCATTCTGGCAATCCTCCAATATGATCAAAATGTGCATGTGTCACGAGGATCGTAGGGATAAAACGCAGGCTGCGCAATTCTAACTGTCTACGCCAGTCGGGGCCACAATCAATCATAAAATCCTCTGTCTCGCTTTTGATCAGCACAGACGATCTCAACCTTACATTCGTTCCTGTCGTGCGTGCCTCTGTGCACACGAGACAATCACAATACACACGCGGAACCCCCATTGCATCCCCCGTGCCAAGAAAAATAAGACGATTCATGATTTAACTCCTATCTATCTGGGTGTTTTTACTACTATTATAACGAACATATCAAGTCTGCGTAAATCACCCCAGCGACCAACGACAAAAGGGCATGTCCAAAGCCGTAAAACAGGCCAGACACCCCCCTTATATGTGATCGTTTTATTTTCAAATGATGATAGGCATCGGGTCTTCCTTCAGGCGATTTTCCACCATCCAGCTGGATTCCTCATTATATAGATAGGCCCGATGCACCAACACTCGCACCTGCTGACCAGGTTCCAGCGTAGACTTCTCCAATGAACGGTATGTCATGAGACGCTGGTCCCCAACCTGTACTTCAACCATCCATTCACTCCCGCGAAAATGTAAATGCTTCACAATGCCTTCCTCGGTCGCCGACAGCAACGCAAATTCCTCACTAGGTCCGACATCAATGTACTCCGGACGAATCAAGGCACGTGTTCCCACTCCGGCAGCTTCCTCAAAGCCTCTGAGACTACCCGCCTGTTCAATCACCGTGGATTCCCCAATAAAAGAAGCCACAAACGGGGTCCCCGGTTTTTTATAGATATCCCAAGGCGTTCCCTTCTGCTCCAGTCGACCTTGATTAATCACCATAATTTCATCGGCTACTTCAATCGCCTCATCCTGATCATGGGTGACGAAAATGGAGGTAATACCCACCCTCTCAATCAACTCTCGCAACCAGGTACGCAACTCCTGACGAATCTTGGCGTCAATAGCCGCAAATGGTTCATCCAGCAGCAGTAGTTGAGGCTCCGGTGCCAAAGCACGCGCGAAAGCAACCCGTTGTCGCTGTCCACCTGACAATTGATGCGGATAACGATGCTCAAAGCCTTTGAGCCCCGTGAGTTCGACCAGCTCAGTGACCCTTTCCTTGATGCGGGCTTTGGAGCTTTTTTTCACTTTCAAACCAAAGGCAATATTGTCGTACACGCTCATATGCTTGAACAAAGCATAGTTTTGAAATACAAATCCGATTCCACGCTCCTGTGGTGCCAGCTCGTTTACCCTTTTTCCATGAAAGTGAATCTCTCCTGCATCCGGTTGCTCCAGCCCTGCCAAAATACGAAGAATGGAGGTTTTTCCCCCGCCGCTTGGACCGAGCAAACCAATAAGATGGCCCGTCTGAATATCAAAAGATACGTCCTTTACCGCATGAAAATTACCGAAATGCTTGTTTAACCCTCTTACTTCCACATGCATATCCGTACACTTCCTTTCCGCTTCTGGACCAGTTCAGGAACAGCAGCAGCTTTGCTTACCACAAAGCACGCACCTCATTCGAAAGCATTCAATTATTCCAATAAACTTACTTTGTTTTTCTTATGTGATACTTTATCAAAGGAAAGTAATTTTCGTCAACTCTATATATTATCTTGAGAATGAAAAGGGTAAAGTAATACTTAGAAGGGAGATGGATTTATGTTGCATACTTTCGAATTATCTACTACACGGCGAGATGAAATGCGTGATATTACACGCGAAGTTGCAGCACTCATTGAAAAAAGCGGGGTGCAGCAAGGAACAGCTCTGATTTATTGTCCACACACGACTGCTGGCATCGCCATTAATGAAAATGCCGACCCAGACGTCAAACATGATGTCATTTTAAGGCTGGATGAGGTTTATCCCTGGGAACATCCCCAATATCGCCATATGGAGGGAAATACGGCGTCCCACCTTAAATCCATTACAACAGGCCCCTCACAAACGGTTATCATTCATGATGGAAAGCTGTTGCTTGGACGATGGCAGGGACTTTATTTTTGTGAATTCGACGGCCCACGCAGACGTCAATACCATGTAAAAATTATGAAGGGCTGACGGAGGCATGCAAAAAAAAAAAACAGACGATGATGTTCCCCCGCTGGATACACCATCGTCTGTTAAATTCTTAGTCGCTTTCGCAAAGTACCGTAATGATAAGTCACCGTCATGAAGTGCAAACACCCAAAAAAGCGCCCTACATGTTCATGGCTGAAGCGTGTGAATGCAGGTACGCTCATAGTTGTCTGCACAGCAGCTTTACATGTGCTAAAGCAGCGGGCCTGATCTCTTCAAATGTTAAACCGTCCTGAATATAAAATGACACGAAGCCATGCATGGATAAAAACAGACTTTTCGGTACTCTTGAGCATTCTTCCTCCGAATGTCCCTGACCACTTAATTCCTGGCGAATCATAGACGCAAATAATTCCACACAACGGTTTTGCTCTGTACGACAGTATGCAAATAGTTCTTCATCATGCATCATGAACATAATTTCGTACTGATATGGATTTTCCAAGCCAAAACGGATATATTCCAACATCAGGTACTCCAATCTGCTCAAGCCATCATCAGGCGTGCCTGTTGCTGCTTGCAGTAGAATTCCACGCAATGTATTGAAATCTTCAATCACAATGGCATAGAACAGTTCAGCCTTCTCTTTAAAATGATAGTATAACGAACCATGACTGTAACCCAGATGCTGGCCAATGCTGCGCATTGAAATCGCACGGTAGCCCTTGGTGATAAACAAGTGCCTGGCCGCTTCCAGAATCCGCCCTCTTGACAACTCCTGTTCTACTGCTCTTCTAGCCATATTATTTATTCCCCTTCAATAAAGTAAAGCTGCTCTCCCTCCGACACAAGCGATTGTCCTTGTGTCAAGTCGGTTATCCAGTTGCAGAAGGATTCCGCATCACCAGCCAGCGGCAGACAGGTTAAGGTAACTTTATCCGTAAACATCGTTTCTCCAGTACGGATACTGCGATTACGTAATTCATTTTCCACTTTGCCCAACCAAGTATAATCCAACTCCACAAAAACTTCACGATGCAGCACACGCGTAATCGCATCCCCTGCTTCAATAGCTGCAACAGCACCATCTGAGTATGCACGAATCAGTCCGCCTGCTCCCAGCAAAATTCCGCCAAAGTATCGAGTAACCACAATAGCGACATTTTTCAGCTTCTGATTGCGGATTACCTCCAAAATAGGCTTACCAGCCGTCCCACTCGGTTCTCCGTCATCCGATTGCTTTTGGATTTCATCTCTTTCCCCAATCATATAAGCCGAACAATTATGGGTAGCGTTCCAATGCTCTTTTTTGATGCGTTCTATAAAAGCAACTGCTTCTTCCTCAGTTTGAACAGGCTGAATATGGCCGATAAAACGGGATTTTCGGATTACAATTTCCTTGTTGCCAGCACCGCGTACGGTTCGGTATTGTTCCAACATACACGTATAACCTTCCTTACTTCATTTTACAAGAAAGCAGTTCCCCGCTTCTGGCAGCTGGTGAACTGCTTTCCTGTACTTAATTGATGCTATACACTATAACGCTTCTGACCGAAAACCCTGTTTCGAATCAGAGATTATAGCTCCCTTATTCAGACAATCTTGCTTCAAGCTCAGCTTTTTCTTTTTCGAAGCCCGGTTTGCCAAGCAGCGCAAACATGTTCTTTTTGTAAGCTTCGACGCCGGGTTGATCGAACGGATTTACGCCCAACAGGTAGCCGCTGATGCCGCAAGCCTTTTCGAAGAAATAAGCAAGGTAGCCAAAAGAGTAAGGGCTCAAGTCAGGAATATTTACAATCAGGTTCGGTACTTGTCCGTCTGTGTGAGCCAGCAATGTACCTTGGAATGCTTTTTTGTTTACAAAATCCACCGTTTTGCCTGCCAGGAAATTCAGTCCATCCAGATCATCCTCATCTGCTTCGATGGTGATGTGACTAGGTACATTTTCTACTTGGATTACCGTTTCGAAAATGTTACGGCTACCTTCCTGAATGAATTGTCCCATAGAGTGCAGGTCTGTCGAGAAGTCAACAGAAGCAGGATAAATGCCTTTATAATCCTTACCTTCGCTTTCTCCGTACAGCTGTTTCCACCACTCAGATACGAAATGCAAAGACGGCTCATAGTTTACGAGAATTTCAATTGCTTTACCTTTACGGTACAAAGCGTTACGAACGGCTGCATATTGGTATGCCTCGTTCTCAGCTACATTCGGGTTGCTGTATTCTTTGGAAGCGTCCGCCGCACCTTGCATCATTTCTTCGATGTTGATGCCTGCTGTAGCAATCGGCAACAAGCCTACTGCTGTCAGCACGGAGTAACGGCCACCCACATCATCAGGAATAATGAAGGATTCATAGCCTTCCTCGTTAGCGAGCTTTTTCAAAGCGCCACGTTCTTTGTCCGTTGTCGCGTAAATACGTTTGCGTGCTTCTTCTTTACCGTATTTTTTCTCCAGAGCCGCACGGAATACGCGGAAAGCGATAGCTGGCTCTGTTGTCGTACCTGATTTGGAGATGACATTCACAGAGAAGTCTTTTCCTTCAATCAGTTCCAACAGATGATTCACATATGTAGAGCTGATGTTGTTGCCTGCAAAATAGATAGCGGGACCCTTGCGTTGATCTTTAGGCAGCGCATTGTAGAAAGAATGCGACAGCATTTCGATCGCAGCACGTGCTCCAAGGTAAGAACCACCAATACCGATTACAATCAATACCTCGGAATCGCTTTGAATTTTAGCAGCAGCCTTTTGGATGCGTGCAAATTCTTCTTTATCATAATTGGTAGGCAGGTCAATCCAACCCAAGAAATCGGAACCTACACCTGTTTGGTTGTGCAGTTGCTCATGAGCCAACTTGATAGGCTCTGCAAAATAATCAATTTCGTGCTGACCCACAAAGGAGAGCGCTTTTGTGTAATCAAAAATAACTTTTTTAGACATGTTTGGAACCTCCTGTTTGGTATTACTAAGACCATGAATACGAACATAAGGACTTAGGAATAGGATACTTTAATTTGCTGAGCCTGACAAGCTTGTGTTACCTGTATGTCCTGTGCCTTGACAGACCCTGCTGTAGATAGGGTAGCATGCCCATGCTACAATGAACTGAGATCAATCTGTTTCAATATTCAATTCAAGCCGAACTCGCATCTGCATCGGACGGCAACTTCCAACAAGAAAGGTGATTAGCAATGAAAAACATCGGATTTATCGGACTGGGCACCATGGGCGCCCCGATGGCATCCAATCTGCTAAAGCAGGGATTCGGAGTCACAGTTTATAATCGTACCGCTTCGCGCTGCGAACCCTTGATAGAGCAAGGCGCACGTACAGCTTCAACCCCTCGCGAAGCGGCCGAAGGGCAGCACCTGGTCATTACCATGGTCAGCGATGATCAATCAATACGTGACGTCTATTACGGTCAGGACGGCGTGTTTGCTGGTCTTACGGCTGGCATGACCGTGATGGACAACAGCACGATTTCACCTGAGTTAGTTAAACAACTGGCCGCTGAGGCGGACAAGCTGGGCTGCTCCTTCATTGACGCACCTGTAACAGGCAGCAAGCCTGCCGCTGTTGATGGAACACTCGTGTTCATGGTCGGCGGTCACGCAGAAGCGATTGCGGCACAATCAGATGTTTTTGATACCTTGGGCAAAAAAGTGCTCCATATGGGACCAAACGGTAGCGGGGCCGTAGCCAAGCTTGCTCACAATACGATGGTCGGTATAAATAACCTCGCTCTGGCTGAAGGCTTTGCTATTGCGGCTAAATCCGGCATTCCAGCAGACAGCTTCCTAGAATTGGTACAGCTCGGATCGGCAGGTAGCAAGGCCGCTGACCTGAAAGGGCGCAAAATCATCGAGCATGATTTTAGCAACCAGTTCTCACTTGCTCTGATGCTCAAGGATTTGAAGCTCGCTGCCTCACTAACAGACAGCCTGTCCATCCCTACGCCTATGTTGTCCATTGCCAAAAGCTTGTTTCAAGCCGGACAAACACAAGGCTACGGCGATGAGGATCTATCTGCCGTCGTAAAGACATACGAAGCATGGATTGGCCGCACCATTGGTGGTCAGCCTCTTGAGTAAGCTGGACTTTTCTTTGTAACCATTCTGCTGTGCATTTGTACTTATGACACAGCTTTAGGGTAAGAACACTTGGCTTGTAGCTTGAGTGCTCTTACCCTTTTCAGTTAATTATTCCGGATAAGAACAGCAATAATCCGTTACACTTCGTACTTCCAGCTTGAAGGAAGACTTTGCAGGCACATGAAAGGTTGATGTACCTTGTATTTCCAGCCATTCCTCGGTACCTGGAAGCAACACTCTCAGGTCCCCTGCCAAAATCTCCATGATCTCACGGGAATCCGTCCCGAACTCGTACGTTCCCGGCAACATAATCCCCAGTGTTACCTTACTGCCGTCACCCAAGATAACTGTACGACTTGTAACCTGACCATCATAATAAACATTTGCTTTTTTAATTACGCTTACTCCATCGAACTGTGTCATTCGTTATCCCCTCATCTGCTCTCAATGGTGAATGAATATGGTGCATCATAACATAATTTGGATTCCAGTTTCAGTATGAAAATACACACTGTATCTGCGTACTCTATAGACTGATAATCCAAAAGTCATTTTTTCGAAAATACAAATGTATGAAACAAACAGCCGTAAGCCTTACTCAGGTTACGACTGTTTGTAATACATGGATTGCCACGATCAGGTAGGTCGTTTGTCAGCAATACACGATCATTGCTTTATGGACAAACTCTTCCTAATTGCTGATGCTCCAGTGTTTTATTTCAACAAAGCTTTTACACGGCTTACAACGTTCTCTACTGTAAAGCCGTATTCCTTAATTACGCGGTCACCAGGAGCGGATGCGCCAAATGTGCTGATACCAAGAATGTCGCCTTGGTCGCCAACATATTTTTCCCATCCCAGTGGATACGCCATTTCTACAGCCAAACGAGCTTTAACTTCAGGCAGCAGAACGGAATCTTTGTAAGCTTTGTCTTGTTTTTCGAACAGATCCCAGCTTGGGAAGCTGATAACGCGTACTTGAATACCTTGTTCAGCCAGTGCTTCCTGTGCTTTAACAGCCAGTTGTACTTCGGAGCCTGTAGCCAGAATTTGAGCAACCGGTTTGCCGTCTGCTGCATCTGCAACCACATAAGCACCGCGTTTGATACCTTCACGTGCATGCTCAGCAGTAGCAGCCAGGATTGGCAGGTTTTGACGAGTCAATACCAGTGCAACCGGGTTTTTCTTGTTTTCCAGCGTGTAAGCCCAAGCAGCAGAAGTTTCATTACCGTCAGCCGGACGAATGACCGTCAGGTTCGGAATAATACGCAGAGAAGCCAATTGTTCAATCGGCTCATGAGTTGGACCATCTTCACCAACAGCAATACTGTCGTGAGTCAGAACGTAGGTTACAGGCAATCCCATCAGAGCTGCCAGACGAACGGCCGGACGCAGATAATCTGTAAATACGAAGAATGTACCGCCAAATACTTTTACACCTTGGTGCAACGCCATACCGTTCATTGCAGCAGCCATACCAAACTCGCGAATACCGAAGTAAATATTACGGCCAGCGTAGTCTTCTGGCGTAAAGTTCGTCAGGTTGTTCAAGTGTGTCATTGTGGAGCTTTCCAGGTCAGCAGATCCGCCTGTCAGGAAAGGAACGTTTGGAGCCAATCCGTTCAATGCATTACCAGAAGCTACACGAGTTGAAACTGCTTTGTCTTCTGTGGAGTATTTCGGAAGATCACGATCCCAACCTTCTGGAAGATCGCCGTTTACAGCTGTTTCGAACTGAGCTGCCAAATCAGGGTGAGCCGCTTTGTATTTCGCAAATTGTTCATCCCATGCTTTATTAGCAGCGATACCACGCTCTTTTACTTTAGCAAAGTGCTCGCGAACCTCTTGTGGTACGTGGAAATCCTCTTCGTATACCCATTTGTAGAATTCTTTAGTCAGTTTAGCTTCTTCTGCTCCCAGCGGGGAACCATGAGTACCGCCGTGTCCGCCTTTACCTTGTTTGTTCGGGCTTCCGTAACCGATGACTGTTTTTACTTCAATCAACGTAGGACGAGTCGAGTCGGCTTGTGCTTCTTCAATTGCTTTTTGGATCGCTGGAAGATCATTACCATCTTCTACGCGCAGCACTTGCCAGTTGTAAGCTTCAAAGCGTTTGGCAACACTCTCGGAAGAAGACAGATTAAGCTTGCCATCCAGTGTAATATCATTGGAATCAAACAATACGATCAGCTTACCCAGTTGAAGGCGACCAGCCAGCGAAGCAGCTTCGTGGGAAATACCTTCCATTAGATCGCCATCGCCACAAATAGCATATGTGAAGTGATCCACAACTTTAAATTCGTCTTTATTATATGTTGCACCCAGTTGTGCTTCTGCCATAGCCATACCTACGGACATTGCTAAACCTTGTCCCAGAGGTCCAGTTGTAGCATCTACACCTGCAGTGTGTCCAAACTCAGGGTGACCCGGTGTAAGGCTGCCCCATTGACGGAATTGCTTCAGCTCTTCCATAGGCAGATCATATCCGCTCAGGTGCAGAAGGCTGTAAAGCAACATGGAACCGTGTCCTGCAGACAGTACAAAACGGTCACGGTTCACCCATGTTGGGCGATCTGGGTTATGGTTCATTGTTTTAGCAAAAAGTTGGTAGCCCATTGGCGCGGAGCCCATCGGCATACCAGGGTGTCCTGAATTTGCTTTCTCGATGGCATCAATTGCCAACGTACGAATTGTTGTGATGGACAAATTGTCGATAGTGGAGTTTTCATCCTTTTGAATCGCTTGATTCTGGTCAGTCATGGTTTGCCTCCTCATATTGTATGAAGTATGTCAATTGCATTCGGTCATACTCTTCAAAATCACCGTCTCATATAGAAACAGAGACTATTGAAGTGAGTGAATCTGCTTGAATGTTTCAATATGACTTATACACTCATAAGTATTGTACCATTTGCCGTGGAAGTTTGCCAGATTGTTTGTAAAGATGATTGTCGAAATGGTCGAAATATTGTACAGCCCTCATATCAATATACCCGTTATGTATTAACATCATTTAAAAAATAATGAAATCGTAAAAAAATTTATATAGGGCCCAGAAATAATGCAAATACCCCAAACAAAAAAACAAAGCCCATTATGCACTGGGCTTTGTTTAATCCAAAAGGTATACTCGCAAGTTCATCAATTTGAAATTTTTAAGTTCAATTAAAAACGACCGTTTTGTTCTCATGAACCAGTATACGATCCTCAGTATGCCACTTCACGGCTCTTGCCAACACGACCCGTTCAATAGTACGACCGATCCGTTTTAGCTCATTTACATCATCTCCGTGGCTTACCCGCTGTACGTCCTGCTCAATGATCGGACCACCGTCCAATTCCTCGGTTACATAATGCGCAGTAGCACCAATAATTTTCACACCACGATTATAAGCTTGGGCATACGGCTTGCCACCCACGAATGCAGGTAGAAAGGAATGATGGATATTGATAATCCGGTTGCGATAATGCTCAATAAACTTAGGCGAAATAATCTGCATATACCTAGCCAAAATGATCACATCAATCTCTTCGCCAATGACCTCTAGCTGACGGCGCTCTGCCTCTGGCTTCGTATCGGCTGTCACCGGGATATGGTGATATGGAATGCCAAAGGATTCCACATACTCCTTCATATCCGGATGATTACTAACCACCAATGCAATATCCGCATCCAGATCGCCTGCCTGCCATTGCCACAGCAGTTCTACCAGACAGTGATCTTCTTTGGAAACGAAAATAGCTAGTTTTTTCTTGCGGCTGACCGCAGAAATCGTCCACTCCATACGGAATTGCTCAGCAACAGCGACAAAGTCCTGCTCCAATTGCGACTGAGCTGCACTCAAATTTGGCAGATCGAATTCAATCCGCATAAAAAACATACCGCCGGACGGGTCCATTGTATATTGGTCAGATTGAACGATATTGGCCCCATGCTCGTACAAAAAGCGGGACACAGTCGCTACAATACCTGGCCCATCTGGACAAGATACAAGCATGCGCGCACGGTTTTCATGTGTAGATACAGTGCTGTTTGGCTGATGTTTTACGTGAAGTTCCATGTGGCTATTAGTCCCCCTTATCTTATACCGTCACTGGCAGATGACTACCGGCAAAACAGGCAATCAACCGTTGATTAATGTGTTCTTCGCTCATCTCTGGAAACAGTCCTGCTTCCGTTATCATGTCATACAGACGCTCCAGCGGCTCACGTGGGTCTGCTTTTCTTGCTTTGGCATCATTTTTCAGCAGAGTCCAGGTGTCCAGTACAAATTTACGGACATCCACATCCTGTTTTTTGAAAAACGAATGCAGCTGCTCCACCTGACCCAAAAACTCATCTCCAAAGCGTTCCTTTACATTACCACGAAGCAAAGCAATCTCAACTTCATACATTGGTCGTTGAGTTTTGGCTTCTTTTCCAATCCACGGTGTCTCCAAAATAAACGGACGTCCTTGAAGTGCTTCATGATGTACCACATTATGAATAGTCTGATAACCAATCCAGCCTGATCCAATCGGAGTATGGCGGTCTTTATGAGCGCCAACCGGGTTTTTGCTGTCATTTATGTGAACAACTTGGATGCGATTCAAGCCGACAATACGGTCAAACTGCTCCAGTACACCGTCCAAATCATTGACAATGTCATAACCCGCATCATGAATGTGACAGGTGTCCATACAAACCGTCAGACGCTCGTTGCGCTCTACTTTATCTATAATGGAGGCAATTTCCTCAAAGCTACGACCCATTTCTGTGCCTTTGCCAGCCATCGTTTCAAGTGCAATGTTGACATCTGTCTCCTTCACACCGTTCAGTACCTCGTTCAAACCATCGGCAATTCGCCTAATTCCGTACTCTGCATCTTTATCTGTAAAAGCCCCCGGATGCAGCACGATATTTTTCACACCAATCGCATGTGTGCGCCGAATTTCCTCCTGAAGAAAGCTGACCGCAAGCTCATAGGTATTTTCTTTGTAGGAGCCGAGATTGATGATATACGGAGCATGCACCACGATATCTTCCATTCCCTTTTCCGCCATTAGCTGCTTGCCTTCCTCTAAATACATGGACTCCATCGGCTTACGGCGCGTGTTTTGCGGTGCCCCCGTGTATATCATAAACGAGCTGGACCCGTAAGAAGACGCTTCTTTTGTAGCGCTGAGCAGACCCTTGTCCGAGAAAGACACATGAGAACCAATTTTCAGCATGATTTTGATTCATCCCCCTATCCTGTTATGCTTGTCTTATTTTAATTTATTCATTTTAACGTGATTATTGAAATCAAACAACATAGCGTTTATGGCAACTTTTTTAGGTGACTCCCTAAGGGAACCTACAGACATAGCGCACATCAGAATATATGTTATTGAAATGTAGGTAGATTAAAGCATGAATGGACTTTCTTTTGCGTACACCAGATACATTCAATATGAAGCTTTTGTATCAGAAAGGGTTATATTTTATAACAGAAACATTTTTTGAATTGGAAGGAGAATAACTCCATGAATATCATCGTATGCGGAGGAACTGGATTGGTGGGGAGTGCACTGGTCAAAAGTCTGCTAGATGACGGATATACCGTGAAAGTCATTACCCGCAAGCCGCTGGTTGGACATGAAGCGAGCCCTCGCTTGCAGTATATGAGCTGGAACGAATTAAAACAAAAGCCTGAATTACTGGAAGGTACAGATGCGGTCATTAATTTAGCAGGTGAAACGCTGAATCAGCGCTGGACGGACAAGTCCAAACAAAGAATTCTTCAATCACGACTGCTGTCCGTTGCCCGGTTGGCTCAAGCATTGAATGCTCTGCAAAAAAAACCGGAAGTTATCATTCAGGCTTCGGCTGTTGCCGCCTATGGTACCTCCCTGACCGAAACATTTGACGAAAAAAGTCCGCGCCGTTCGAATGATTTTCTGTCTCAGGTGGTTGAGCAATGGGAGGAAGCTACCAACGCCTACCCTGCCGATGCCCGTCTAATTAAGTTACGCATCAGCCTAGTGCTGGATAGAAAAAAAGGAGCATTTCCACTCATGAAGATGCCTTACGTCTTCGGATTCGGCGGAAAAATAGGTAGCGGCCATCAATGGATAAGTTGGATTCATATTGCCGATATCGTTCGTCTGATCTCGTACTGCATTCATACACCAGAGATTTCCGGGGCAGTGAACGCTTCATCACCACACCCCATGACGAACGACCAATTTGGGAAAACAGTAGCTAAGGTATATCTTCGTCCGCACTGGTTTCCCGTTCCTGGCTTTCTAGTCCAAAAGCTATTGGGTGAGATGAGCACGCTTGTATTAGACGGTCAAAAGGTAATACCGCGTAAAGCGCTGGAGCACGGATTTAAGTTTAAGTATTCTTCACTGAAGGAAGCGCTAGAGGAACTCCATTCTTCTCACAAGTAGCGTTGAATTAAAAAATGAACTCTATGGATGATAGATAATATCTTTGTATCTCTACCAGCTTAGGGTTCATTTTTGATTTAGACATAATCTATCAATTAAACTTGAGATCTTTGAGTTGTCTTGTTTTAGGCCTATGAATGGTCTTCTAGTTATAAAAAAGAAGCCCAGAATATAACAGGCCTCTTCTTAACATATATCCATTTAACGTTTACTCAAGATGCATTAGAGGATTTAAAAGAGTCCAATCGATAAATATAAGAGACTCCAGCGATTTTAAAAGTATCTCCATCCTTCATAGTATACTCCTTATAAGGCACCATAGGCTCTCCATTCAGCACTGTTCCGTTCGTCGAGGATAAATCTTTAATGATATGGCTTTGTCCTCCTGTAACTATACAAAGCTCAATATGAGAACGGGAAACTCCATCGGTATGCTCTACAAACTGGACCAATTGCGGATCTCTTCCGATGATAAAGCTACCTCCAACGAATTGGTCTGGCTGCAACCGTATGCGCTCGGTTTCTCCACTCCCAGATAACTTACGATCCAAACAAGCAATCGGCGAGTGCTGAACAGTTGGACTCGGTATCTCTTGATCCGGACGAAGCAGCACGGTTTCCTGCTTGGATATAGTATTGAGTAGCTCCGTTACCCCGGACAAGGACTTATAATAAGCCTCGCTAGTATCGCTGTCGTCCAATTCATTTCCCCGCATGGCACCTTTCCTCGAATGCTCGTGCAAGTCATAATTTGTACTTACTTTCCCTCCATCCTCCGTCGTTCGGCTTTCCATGCTTTTAGATTCTGAGTCTGGAAAAGTCCAACGCCAGCTTTCCTGTCCTTGATCACTTGAATCGGATGATTGCTTGTCATGATGATGGCGTCCCGCTACAAACCCAGTTAGCTTATCTACCTGATAACGGTCATTTTTTCGCTGTGCTGGAGAAGCAGCTCCTAACCATTCCGAATCCAGTACAGGTACTGCCTCGCTATAAAAAGGAGATAAAGCTCGATTGCGCTCTAATTTCCCCGTCCAGCTTATATAAGTAACAGCGACAAGCACTAAAGTTAGCACAATCGAAATAAGCAAGGGAACCGTCTCTGGATGATCCAAATAAATATAACGCCAAACAATGGCCGAGGCGAGCAGACATCCGAGAGCAATGTATGTTTTATATTTTTGTGATTTAGGCTCCACCTCTTCATTTTCCATTTCGTTGTCGGCTCCTACCTCGACATTCTCCTCTGATTTTGCGGACTGCTTGAGTCGATTGACTCGCTTAAGCTCCTGAATTTCCTGCAGAGTCTCCCGATGTTCTTGGCCGTGCGTTCTTCCGCCACGATCTGTATCGTTATCCTGTATGGTATGAGAGGAATGAACAGATGATCTACCTTCAGCCTGACCGCTGATGCTCTGTTCACCAGTCGCCATCCCTTGTAATAGTAGTTCCTTCAACGCGCTCAACTCAAATTCATTTCTATCGCATAGATCAAGTATGCGCTGTATAGATTCTCCCTGAAGGTGAGCCACACGAGTCATCAAACGAATAACCATCTGCTTAAAATAGCTACCGGTTTGTTGCGTATACTGTACACTACACAAAGGAACATAGGTTAAACTAACGTTCTTCCTTGTGCCTGAACCGCTTATAAAAATGTAATCTTCGTGCAAAATAAACTGGCGGATATTTAACATATATTGTGGGCTACGATGAAGAGCATCTACCACTTCAAAAAGAATCAGGTAGAAATCAGAAGTCGACACATTCCCACCTTTCCATACTTGGGAAAGCATACGTTGCCCCGAAATATCGTAATGTAACTCGATCTGAAAATCGACTTCTTTTATTCTAAGTTCCAGCAGACCGGGAATCCGATTACCAGTCATCATTCGGGTCTGTACAGAATTTAAATCATCGGTTTTGAGCCCGCCTTCCTTGTTTAGAATCATAAACGTCCCGCCATTGCGAGCAAAATCCCTGCTTAAACCAAACAATTCATGACCTCCTTAACAATTCTTATCCCCTGAGGTAGCATGATCTCCCCAAGCGGACACGTCATGACAAGAAGTAAAGATAAGCGCTGACCGCTCCTGGAATGACTGCCGTCATAAAGGGAAACCTGAGGTGCGCTTCTCTCCCACTAGTCAGCGCTTTGCCGCTGCGAAATAGGAAAAATCCTCCTAAATTAAACGCCACGCGTCGTAATCTCATGATGGTTTCCCTCCTCCATAGCAAAATCCCTATACCAATAATGCCTGCAAAAAAAATCGAATATAGAGCCGATTGCCACGCAAAAGCTGCACCTGTCCATGCTCCAATTAAGCCAAACAGCTTTACATCTCCTGCACCAATTGCTCCCATCCAGTACAAAATCAGCATGAATCCAAAGCCGGTGCCAAGACCAGCAATAGCAAATAAAAAACCATGCCAGCCTCCGAACAGAGTATTGAACAGCAAACCCACCGCTATACCGGGCAATGTAAGCTTATTAGGGATTTTCATGCTTCGTAAATCTGTCACTAGCGCGATCGCCAGCAGAACTCCACACACAATATACATCCATGTCAATGCGGTCTTCCCCCTTCATAACAATGAAAATTAGCAGGCCTGCCAAATCATTTTTCATTGTAGTTATCTCTATAAGTCTATATCTAGCCTATCCATCAGTTGTCTTCTGCACAGAAAACGGAACCTCAATACGTCGGCCATCCTCCGTTTCAATTACAAAGCTCCATTGACCTGGTGTTGTGTTTGTTCCTACAAACCAGTTCCATTCAACAATCCCATCTGCATTGGCTGAGGTCCAGCCCAAGTGCTGAGCTGTGCTTTCACCTGACTTATAAAGTACAGAAAGGGTAGCATTCATCCCAGGTTCAACCTTGGCCTTGATCAAATTGTATACACCCTTCACAGCAGGCTCAGGCTTGACAAGCAACTGTATGGAATGCTGCGCATCCTTATCCCCTGTTTCATCACCTGTACCTGCTCCCTCTCCTGTATCACCAATCCAAAGACGTTCCTCAGCCGCCGCTTGGAGCACAATGTTGCGATACAAAAAGGGGACTTTCATCGGTAGTTCATACGATAGCTCTACTCTAAAATAAGGGTCCTTAGTTTCTGTAAGAGAGGGTACATGTACGCTCGTTATATGAATACGGTCATACTCCAGAATACTTTTCTCCATAAAAGGCTTTAGCATCGGCTTCAGAACAGGATCAAGTGCAGCCTCCGTCAAGCGTCCCCGCAGCTCCTCCAGCGGCTTTTGACCGCCTTGAACAGCGTTTTCTACCCAGTCGCCGATTGGAGGTGGCAGTTGGGCAGCGAATTGGCTTGCATATTCACTCACAGATAACTTAGGAAGTTCATCTAGCGGTTTGCGGACTGCATCTATTTTAGCGGACGCCGTCTCCACGGCTAGAGACACCGGGTAGATTTTAGCCGAAACCTGCTTAACCGTTTCTGAAGCGGTAGTCTGCAAGGCTGTGGAGACCAGTGTCATTTGGACCATATAAATGAGAAAAATAATAAAAAACAAAAACAATGGCAACACCAGTGACGCTTCTAAAACAATACTTCCTTGTTCACGCTGCTTCAGTCCACAAGCCTGCCGTAGATACTGATTAATAGGAAAAATGCGCTGTTTTCGTGACATAGTACACACTTCCCTTAATACTCTCGCCTTCTTTGGAGGCGGTTCCGAGCATTTTCATTACTCCAGGTAGAAACCACAGCCTCATCCCATTCTTGACCTCACCCTTCGCATACGTCCGTCGCTCAGCTGGATTGACATCTGTATTCAGGCGGATCAGAGCAAGCATACGGGACATTTTTCGTTCATTATTGCTATGGAGCATCAGGAACAATCGCAAATGATCCTTGTAAGTCATTCGAAATTTCAGAAAATCAGACAAAGGAACATCCCCTTTTTGCGCCAGCATGATCATATCTTCAATCGCCTTCTCTACTCCATATAACAAAGCTGCCGCCAAAACGACCAACGGGTTACCCTTTGAACTGTTTTTGACCAGTCCCTCCATCGTTCGAATGGCAAGCCTCATAGCAAAAATCTCCCCATAGGCAGCTGCCAGATTACCCGTCGGATTATGAAACCCATACAAGATGTACTCAACTTCTTGATTATTCACCTCCAGCTGGTCCCCTAAAATCTGTGCAGCATTACCCACATTTCCACCTGATCCGGCCAAACTGCCAAAACGGCTGAAATCCACATGATGGAAGTAAGAAAGCGCGTACTCATTCTGGTAAAACTCGTCTCCCAGTTGAATCAGTAAGTTAGATGCCGCCTCGTATAGACCATCCATACTATCCATGGAAGCCCCCGTTGCATCATAGGTGTCATAGGACAAATCAGCGGATACAGATGGACTGGATGAAGACTGATTGAACGAAATACTTTCATTGTAATACTGCTCCACTACTCGGAATTGCTCAGCACTTTGTTTACCTTTAGAAAGAACCTCAATGATCCGATAAGCTTGCTTGAGCTTGTTTTTTGCCTCTCTTTCCATTTTTTTGCGCTCTTTGTCAGGGCCGCGTCGCGTATCCATCGTTCTGGCCTCACCGTCGAGTACATTGGCGGGTCCCGCCCAAGCATATGCATTTAAGTATTTATCTATCTCCTTGAGCGTTGAAGCAACTTCTTGCTTGAGCATGTCTGCATTCAAAAATGGATCTGTATAGAAAGACAGCGTACGCATCATGCTCGTTATTCTATTGTTAGCAGTATTTATTGCGATCCTTTGCTTTTCGATTCCTGCTTCCCATTGCTCAAATTCATTGCTCGGAACCAACAAATCCTCTGCCCTTTGCCGGGCACTTCCTACAGACGGATCAGCGTTGGAGCCTGCTCCGCTTGGGGTGGGGGCTGCAGAAACCTCGTCATAGCCTGCATTGGCCGCCCTCTGCTTATATTGAACAATGACTTTGCGCATTTCTTCATTAATCTGCCGGGCTTCATTTAACGGTTCCTTGGCTTGCAGAAGCAGCTTATCATGCTCCTCTCCAGTCTGAACCATGACCTGTCGCAGGCGATCCAGTGCTTTCCTTGCCCTTCTTGTATATTTCTCCATCTGCATGATTTTAACGTCATCCACACTCTTCTTGTTGTCCTCATATACATGTACGTAATGCTTATATTGAGCAGCAATGTCGGCTACAACTTCAAGTGGGTCCCATATATACTGATTAGGCATATATGTCCCCCTCTGTTTAATAATCCGTTTGCGAACCTCTTCCATATAAGCTCCTGCCTTACGCTGTTTCTCCAGCATGTCATCCAGTTTGGCCTCACGTCTGTCATACAGCTTTTGCAGCCGTTTCAGCAAATCTACCGTGTGTGAAGCCTCCTTCATATTTTGAGAGAGCGGCTTTAGCTTTTCTAGCACTTCCATCGTAAAATCGACAGGCGCTTTATACTTCATCTCTTCACGGATCTGCTCGTTAAATATGGCATATTTACCAAGCTCCCTTTCCATTTGCAGTGAACTGGAATCCAGCTTCATATTCATTAGCGGTAGCGTTTCCGCGCGCGCCGTACGCCGCGCACTGTCATTCAGCACTTTGACCATAATTTGTTCGCCGCCGCCTTCACCATAAGCAAACAAACCATACTCCTGTTGTAATGCCGGATCATAAGCAGACATCACTGACCGTACCGCTGCATGGGTCAGCCGTTCGGTCTGCACATGCAGCGCAGCAATTCTCGCGTAATCAATAAATACAGCAATAAAACCGAACATGACCGCCAAAATCAGAATGAGGAATACCGTGACAGCACCTGATTCTCCGTCCTTTGTATTTCGTCCCTTACCAAACACCCGCTTCCTCCTTTCCAGTTATATTCCCGTTAACTACTCCTTACTGACCGTTTTGCCCATATTGCATCAATACTTTCCCTACAATTGCCGGTTCTACCTTTTCACCTGAGCCTCTACCCATAAACTTCGCACCATAGTAACGGACCAACTCCACTGTACGAATCCATTCCACAGGTTCCACCACACCCGAGCTCATTTTTCCTTGTAAATCTGTCTGATCTAAAAACTGATTCAACAAAGGTACCTCCACGATCTTATTTAGCTCTGTGGTCACCTTACGGTGAATCATACTGTTCTCATATGTCATCTGCCCATGCATACCCGCAGGCATTCTATTTTCTGCATTGGACAGCTTCTGAGCAGGTAACGAGCCTCCTTCATTGCCGCCTGGTACCTGTACACTTTCCTGATTATTGGCTCCGGCCCAGCCAAACAGGGCGCCTAACATAACGTCATCCTTCAAGCGCCAATAGAGAGAATCCCGTTGCCCTTGCGCAAATGCTCCCGTACGCGGGTCCTTAAAGCTGTTATCCCAACTGTAAGCGGCTCTTTCCGAAGCAGTAGAGGCAACCTGCACCAATATAGATTTTTGATATATATACAGGCAAAAGAATAACATTATAAAAATAACCAGCAGCAAAATGGGAAAGACGAGGGAAGTCTCCAAGGAGAAGCTTCCGTCCTCTTTTTGTACCAATTTGCACAGCATTATGAATCCATAAAATCGTTACTTTTTTTATCCGCCTTTTTCAACAGCCCTTCTACAATTTTCTTGATCTGATCTTTAAAAATAATCGCCACCGCAATCAGAATCGCAATGATCAGGATCATTTCTAACGTCCCCAAACCATCCTCATCCTTGTGCAATTTACGAATACTACCTGCTACAATTGTCATCATCATTTTATTCCTCCTACATATTCATCATCATTAAAGCCGGAGCGCCCACCAGCACAATGACCGTTAGCAAAATTAGTGCCATCGGGAAGACTAACTTTGAAGAAGCCTGTTCCCCTCTTGTACGGCTAATCGAAGTCCGCTTGCTCCATAACGTCTGAGATAACTCACGTAAAGCCATTACAAAATCGCTCCCGCCACGCCTCATATTCAATAAAACTGTTGTTGTAAATATCGTCACTTCTTGAATACCACAACGTTTGCTCAGATGTTCAAATGCCTGTTGAAAGGAATAGCCACTTTCCCATTCCCCCACTGTCTGCAGCAATTCCCGATACAATGGGTGTACCGTATCCGCCCCTTTACGCTCCACACAATGAAGCAAAGCCCGTTGTACTGTCTCTCCCGCACCAACCAAAAGCATCATTTTACTCAATAATTCAGGCAATTCCATTAAGATTTGCTGATCCCGCTTCTGTACTTTCCCATGCAAATCCTTGACCAGCGCTACTGGCACCAGAACACCGAGCCCCAAGCCAAGCACCAGTCCGGTCGCTTCCCCGCCCATCATAATGGATATTAAAGCTCCACCAGCAGCCACCATATATCCGTACCCCAACATTTCTGCCAGAAAAAGCATCGTTTTTTCTCCGCTGTTGCGCATACCATACAGCTTCTGTATGGAACGGTGTAGCTTGAACATCAGCAAAGGCAACCTATGAGTGGCACGTGAAACATGAAGTATGTGTACAAAAGGCACCGAAAGTTTTTGCAGCCGCAGTCCTTCGAGCTTCATATGGCGAAAATGTGCATACTTAGCAGTGTACATTTGGTTCAGCACCACCCAACCTCCCACTTGCAGAACCAGCATAACCAGACAAACCAACGTCACCACACCCATCACTCCTTACACTTCAATCTTCATAATGTGGTTGATCCACACGAGACAGCCACCAAGCACCAGTAGGCAAAAGGTTGACAGAATCATACCTGTACCGCTGTATAAGGGCATCATGTAGTCTCCTGCGGTCACTGTCATAAACAAAACAAACAAAAAAGGCGCTGCAAACATAACCCTCGATTCAAAACGTTTCTGCGCAATCATTACACCGATCTCCTGCTGAATTTCCAGCTTCTCACCAATGACACTTGAAGCCCGTCGTACGACTTCCACCAGATCACCTCCGGTTCGTTTGCAAGCCGCAAATACGTCCGCAAAATTCGTAATATCCTCAATCTGAGCCCGACGAGCCAAATCCTGCAAAGCAGCCTCTACAGGCTGTCCGATTTCGAGGCAGGCCGTAATAATGTTAAATTCAAAAATCAGATCGTGATCTCCATCCGGACTAAGCAACCTCAAATCCTCTACAGCCTCACGAAACCCATTCTCCACCGACCTTCCCGCTGAAAGAGAAGACGAAAGCGAGTATAAAGCCTGCTTAAATTGAATACTTAAAGCAGACCTACGTCGTTGCAGCAAAAACTTTCTAAAATAACGAGGCATCACCACAGCTCCAGCAGCACACAGCAACGATAATATCCATTGGTGATAAAATAGATATCCGATCGTCGCGAACAACACTCCACTAGAGAGAATGCACATACTTTTTTGTGCAGTCGATAATGTATACACCGTATAATCTGGCAGAGAAGGGACCTCACGTGACACTTGCTTGGCAGTCGCCTTTCCTGTTCTCATGCCGATACTCCTCCCTTGTGCCAAATTTCCGGCTTGATCCCGGCCATTTGCAGCTTCAATGTATGTTGTAGCCCCCCACCACAACGTTCCAGTTCCCCTACAATTTGTCCTTTACTTTCTCCGTGTTCCTGGAAGCGATAAAGGGGATTCAGCGTCACCTCACCATTTTCAAAACCAATCACTTCGCTAATTTCCAGCACCCTTCTGGATTTGTCGCGTAGCCGTGACAGATGAACGAATATATCAATGGCCGAGCTAATCTGCTGCCGTACTACTCCAAGCGGAAGCTCTGCCCCACCGAGTACCATCGTTTCCAGCCGGCTGACCATATCGCGGATATTATTCGAGTGCCCAGTTGATAAGCTTCCATCATGTCCCGTGTTCATCGCTTGCAGCATATCCAACGCCTCACTCCCTCTGACCTCACCCACCACAATGCGGTTAGGCCGCATACGTAAGGAGGAACGAATCAGATCACGAATCGTGATTTCTCCCTTCCCCTCGGTGTTCCCGTTCCGTGTTTCCATGGAAACCAGGTTGGGGACAGTCACAATTTGCAGCTCTGCCGAATCTTCAATCGTAATAATCCGTTCAGACGAAGGGATGAACTGGGATAATGCATTCAGAAAAGTTGTTTTACCAGAGCCCGTTCCGCCGCTTATAAAAATGTTGTACTTGCTACGTACCAAGTCTTTGAGCATAGCGGCGGCTTCTATATTGAGTGCACCCATTCGTATCAAATCATCCATCGTCATGGGACGCTCGGGAAACTTCCGTATGGTCATCGTCGGACCCTTAAGAGCAACTGGCGGCAGCACGATATTTACACGTGATCCGTCCTTTAGTCGGGCATCCACAATGGGAGAAGCCTCATTCACAATTCGGTTCACCCCGGCTACAATCGTCTGGATCAAATCCTCCAGTCGTTCGCGGGATTCGAATTGATCGGGCACCTGAATCACCTCACCTGCCCGCTCCACGAAGATTTCCCGATGACTATTGATCATAATTTCCGTTACGGTCGGGTCGTCAATCAACGGCTGGAGCACATCCAGCCCACGGAAAGAGTTGAAAATTTTGCGGACAAGTGCATGCTTTTCTCGGGAAGTTAAGCTCGCCAGCTCTACGTCGTGTAAAATTCGCTTTTCGATATGCCGTACTAGATCTGTATCCTTTACCGAGGACGTTACGTCCAGCCCGTTACGAATATCCGCGCGCAATACCTTAAATTGTTCCTCATTCATGTTCATCATCCCCTTAAGACCAAGCAACCGTCGACTGTGCTGTGCTCTCCATATCCAGCAGCTCGCGGCACAAATGACGAATTTCCCGCTGATAAATCGGTGAACTAAGCAGCAGCTCACGATGCTGCATTTGTTTCCATGAAGGTATATAGGGTAACGCTCCGTTCAGTTCCATGAAGTCACGAGGTAACGAGTTGATCATAGTTCCCATGTAGCGATTCACCACAAAGCTGGTTTTGCATATCATGGCTTCAAGCCCTTCAGGCTGTGTAGTTTCTAAAACATCCAGCCATAATCCGCACTTGTGCATACTCATTAAATCGTCAGCCAGCAACCAGATCAGCTTATGACTAGCTTCAAGCACGGCTTGAGCCCGCTCACCATGTTCAGAATCGCAATCTACGATCACTACATCATACTGCCCGCTTTCAGCAATCGTTCGAATGAGCTCTTTCGCTTCATCACAAGTCATGTCTGTCAATTCCTTGCGATTATAGACAGGTTGAAACGTATCAGCCTGAATTTCAGGACAACGCACACAATACGAAGCCAAAGATAACGAAGTGCCCTCATTTCTCTCCGACTTGAGATCATACAGCAGTCTGGACATTCCTTCTCCTTCTCCTTGTACTCCGCTAGAACTGTCTGAACCAGTGAACAACGAGCTTGAATCCACCGTTTCCAGATTCAAATAGAATACCGAATATCCCTCATTCCCCAGCTGCTTGGACATATTGAGCGCGGCCGTTGTCTTGCCCAATCCACCTGAAGCTGCCACCATGCCGATAATCATTCCACCTTCCCGACTGTTTACGCTTTTCCGACCATTCGACCTCTGTCTCGCCGTTTCCAAAATAATACCGACCAGTTCAGATAAAGGCTGATATTTTAATACAGGCTGCCCATATTCGCTTACTTGTTCTCCCTCATGCAATACCAAACAAGGAATATCCGCATCTTCCCGAGCTGTCCATAGATTCAGAAAGGGCATTTCACCTACTACCACATCTGGTCTTTTCATTCCGCTAGTTTCCATCATGTATTGATGAAATGCCTCCGGCTGCGAAAAAGCCGTTATTCTGAGCCTTCTGGCGTACTCGCTTCCGTGAACATAATTCAGCAGAGGCTCAATATAATCCCGACTTTCTACGGCCAATACCACTTTTACCGGAACCAATACGCTCATCCCCTTTCCCAGCATAACAACGCAAAAAAGCACCGTTCATCCATCCGTAAGTACATACGGTTGGTGAACGGTGCTTCCGTCACGTGCAATCTATTTATTGGTAGAATAGCATAGCACCTGTGTTAGAGCAAGTATTTTTTGCGCAAGTATTTTCTTAGAATTCTGGTACTAGGAGAAGGCGGGCAGTCTAGCCCCGCCTCCTACGATCTTCAACTTAGTAGAATTTGTGGTGACGACGATGACAGTCATGATGGCGATGATGACGACGTTTCCGGCAATGACATTTCTTATCAAAGTCTTCATGTTTCCAGTGATCACGTTTAAATTTTGGTTTAAACTTAATGACAGTCACCTTAATGATTTTCTTAAAAACACGTTTTTTTGGCTTTGGAAAATGACAATCATGCTTACGATGTTTATACATTCAAACTCGCCTCCATTTCTTTGAGATAGAATATACTATGGAAGCAGTGAATAACTGGTAACCAGCATATGACTATTTATGTATGGATTGGGCATTTTAATAATCTGTCTCCAGCTTAATATCCGGATCATAATCCGCCACGATAAGAACATCCATATGACGTGCTTGACGGAGAATCCTCGGCACAACCGCAGTCTTCCCCCAACAGCTACTTCGGGAAGACTGTCCCACGATGAGCTGCGTACCTGAATATCCTTCTACTGGAGCAATCAAAATGTCGGCAATCTCGCGTTTGCTGGAAACAAGCCGAATTTCAAAGGTTCCCCCCAGTCGGTGGGTCAGCAGCTTTAGTTGTTCCAGACGAGGGTTCAATCTCTCCGGTATACGCTCACCGATATGGACATAAGTCACAATCCACACAGCCTTCAAACGAAATGCGATACGAAAACCGCGGCGAATCAACCTTTCAGCATTTTCACTTAGCGTCACGCCTACAAAAATCACTTCCTCCCTGCGCCACGGTCCCCGAAGTGACTCGTGCCGATCCCAGGATTCCAGCCGCTCATCTACATCATCTGCCAATTCCCGCAAAGCAAGTTCACGCAGCGCAATTAGATTACCCAGCTTAAAAAAGTGGCTAAGTGCCTGCTCCACCTTCGCAGGAGCGTAAATTTTGCCCTCACGCATACGTTGCTGTAACGATTTGGGAGCCACATCAACAAGCTGTACTTCATCGGCCAGACGCATCATATGGTCAGGAACTGTTTCTCTCACCCGAATGCCAGTAATTTGTTCTACTGCGTCATTCAAGCTCTCCAGATGCTGCACATTCATTGTGGATATAACAGAAATACCTTGTTCCAAAATGGCCAGTACATCCTCATAACGCTTAGATCTCAGACTTCCCGGAACGTTGGTATGTGCCAGCTCATCAACTAGCACTACCTCAGGATTACGCCTGAGAATGGCTTCAGTGTCCATCTCTTCCAAATGTGCACCATGACGCTCGATAGACTGACGGGAAATCATCTCCAGAGATCCTACCTGGGCTAGTGTTTCTGCTCTTCCGTGCGTTTCCAGCAATCCGATAACCACATCAATCCCGCTTTCCAGCAGATCATTTCCCTCTCTCAGCATGGTGTATGTTTTACCGACCCCCGGAGCAGCACCAATATATACTTTGAGCTTGCCCCGCAGAATTTTGGCTTCCTCAGCCTGCACTTCCTCAACGCTCAAACGATGATACGGATCAGTATCCCCTTCCTCCTGTCTCATCGTTGGCAAAATCCGTTCGCCCTCCTGCTCGGCTCGGTCTGCAATCAACAGCAGATCCATATTTTTCATTCGTTTTAAAATTCCGTTCACCAGTGATCCTTTAACCAGCTCCTGCCACGGAGTCTGCCGAGAATGCCCCATAACAATTCGGGTAACATTGTGAGTCACCGCATAATGGATAAGTTGACGTGGCAGCCTTCTGCGGGAAAAGAGCGGGATTTCTTCAAATGTCGATCCGATCTTGTCGGCCAACTGCTCAATGGAACGTTTGAAGGCTGCTGATTCCTTGGACAGCTTGCGCTTCGAGCTGACAAAAGAGACCACCAGCATATCTCCACCCAACCGCTTGGCCACCTGTTCTCCCCTACGTACATAAATGGACCCATTCCAATGATATTGGACAGGCACCAAAATACGCTCTGCTGCTCCTGACGCCCCGTGCAAGCCTAGCTCCTCCCGGTGCCGTTCCAGCGAATCATTCACATCCTCTGCCACCAATCGCAGAGCGAGCTCACGCAATTTACCCAGATTTCCCCGGTGAAACATCTCTGGATTGGGCGTATGCATATAACCTTTCGCCAGCCGTTCCAGAATCATCTCCGGGGTGGCATCAATTAGACGAATTTCATCCGCCAGCTCCAATGTATCAACCGGAACCGTATATTCCGCTTCAAAGCCAGTCAGCTGATATACCCACTCCGTGATCCCTTCGAGTTCATAAACATTGACCGTCGTAATGACGCTAATTCCCATCTCCAGCAAATACCGAATATCCTCCAGCCTTGTTGGAAACGAGGCGTCTTTTCGGTTATGATGTGCCAAATGATCTACCAGCACCACCTCAGGATTTCGTGCCACTAAAGCTTCTACATTCAGATCCTTTTGCTCCTCGCCATCCTTCATCCAATGAATACTGGGTACTCGCTCTAGGGAGCCGACCTGTTCCACGGTCTCACGCCGTTGCAGAGTCGATACCGCACAAATTACAACATCAATCCCTTCATGCTGCAGCGATTGTCCCTCCTGCAGCATATGATACGTTTTGCCAGAGCCACTGACCGCACCAATGTATATTTTGAGTCTGCCTCGATGCAATTTGTTAATGGAATCCAGTATCTCCTCTGGTGATTTACGTTTGAAGCTCTCCAATTTCGTTCCTCCCCGCAGCGTAACAGCTCGTTCCGAATCCTTCTGTGTGATTGTAAAGAATGTACTCCCGTGTCCCGGTTAATTCAAGATGACACAACAAGCTTGCCTCAAAAAAAGCCGCACAGATTAGCATAAGCCTAAAAAAGCGTGCATTCAGGCACTTTATGCCCGTCTGCACGCTATTTTGAGTAATTCATATAGGATCACTTCCTACGAGACTCACTTGCTATTTTCGCCAACAATTCCCCGTTGTTGAAATAACTTTCGCCATACCACACCATGAGACGGGGAAAATAGAAAAGCCAAAAGCAGCAACACACCCGATACACACAGCATACATGCCGCAATAGAAGCATCTAATACAGTTGCTGTATAAAAGCCTACGATCGAGCTAATGGCTCCAACTCCCACGCTGTATGCAATCATACGGGACAGCTTCTCCGTCAGCAAATAAGCGGTAAGAGGCGGTACAACAAGCATGCCAACCACTAGAATTGCACCCACACTCTCAAATGACGCCACTGTCGTTAGTGATACGAGACTCATTAGCAGATAATGAAAAAAAACAACTGGAATGCCCAATGAAGCTGCCAATGCGGGATCAAAGGAAGTGACTTTAAATTGCTTGAAAAAGCCCCCTACCATGAGCAGATTGATCAAAAACATTGCGCCCGTAATCCACACAGCCCTTGGACCTATATCGAAGCCAGCAATCTCTATCGTATTCCACGGGACATAAGCAATTTCCCCATACAAAACGTGGTCCATATCCAGATGAGCATTGGAAGCAAACACACTGATCAGTAAAACACCGATAGCAAACAATGTTGTAAACACCACGCCAATGGCAGCATCACTTTGCAGACCGCTTTGTTGGAATAGCTGAATCAGATACACCGTTAGAAGCCCCAGCACGGCCGCACCAAACATCATCCACACCGAATCCCTCGATCCGCTGATGAGAAAGGCAATGACAATACCAGGCAGTACCGCATGACTGATGGCATCACCGATCATAGCCATTTTCCGAAGCACGAGAAAGCATCCGACGATACTACATCCCCCTGCCACTAACATTCCCGTCAGGATCACATAAAATGAACTCATAGGGCACGCTCCTCCCTGGGCTGTGTTCCAACTCCCTGCTCCAGACTTTTTCTGGCGTTCAACCGAACGATAGCCTTGGAAATCATTCCACGCTGCGGCGCAAAGATCAGACTTACACCAAATACCACAGTCGCACACAACACGCACAATGGTCCTGTAGGCAAATTTTGTCCCAGAGAGCTAATAACAGTCCCACCAAGACCCGCTATAGCACCAAACAAGCCTGACAGGCATACCATAACACCCAGCTTCTCTGTCCAGTATCTTGCCGACACGGCCGGGGTAATCAGCAGGGCAGCCATCATAATGACGCCCACAGCTTGAATGCCAGCCACCACCGCAATGACAATCAACAGCATTAATAACTTATCCAGTAGACCTGCCGGAAAACCAAGTCCACGGGCAAAGCCGGGATCAAAGCTGAGCAGCTTAAATTCCTTGAAAAATAATAAACATATTCCAATGAGCACCACCGAAATTACCGCCATCGTATAGACATCAGACAACACCATTGCCGCAGCCTGGCCAAATAAAAATTTATCCAACCCACTTTGGTTGCCTGCGCCACTATGCTGAATTTCGGTCAACAACATAATGCCGAAGCCAAAAAATACCGACAGCACCGCTGCAATCGCTGAATCACTTTTAATTCGCGAATACCGGGTTAGCGCACTGATGGCAAAGGTAGCAACAATCCCTGCAATGGCTGCTCCAATCATAAATCCAAACATGGATTTTGTACCTGTGATCATAAAAGCCACACATACCCCCGGCAAAGCCGCATGTGCCAAAGCATCTCCCATAAGTGATTGCTTACGCAAATACATAAAACTGCCAATCACCCCGCTGCTTAAACCGAGTAAAATACATCCAAGCAAAATCCATTGCATGTTCGGGTCTGCCAAAAGCGCTGCCAAGCTTGTCATACTGCTCACCTCACTCCGAGTATCGTGCCGGATTCCGAACCTGTTTTGAGTATACTCAGACGCCCGCCATACGTACGTTGCAGATTTCCCTCGGTAAAAATATCTGCGGTCTCTCCAAATGCCATCAGATGCCCGTTCAACAGCATAACCTGGTCAAAATAATCCGTGACCGTAGATAAATCATGATGAACGACAAGCACGGTTTTCCCCTGCTGTTTCAGATCGTTAAGCAATGAAATGATAGCTTTTTCTGTTGCAGCGTCCACACCGACAAACGGTTCATCCATAAAATAAAGCTGAGCGTCCTGCGCAAGCGCTCTCGCCAAAAAAACGCGTTGCTGCTGCCCGCCTGACAATTGACTAATCTGCCTGTCTGCAAATTTGCTCATTCCAACCTTGTCCAAACTCTCCATCGCAGCCTGACGATCTGCTGCTCCCGGACGTTTAAACCAGCCCAGTCTGCCGTAACGTCCCATCATAACCACATCTAGAGCATTCGTCGGAAAATCCCAATCCACCGACTCCCGCTGCGGTACATATCCAACCTTGAGCAGCTGTTGCTTATAGGGCTTGCCGTAGACCAGCACCTCGCCCCTGAGCTTTGGAATCAGCCCAAGCACGGCCTTGATCAGTGTAGATTTGCCAGCCCCGTTGGGGCCGATAATACCAATCAGCTTACCTTCCGGCACCTCAAAGGAGACATCGAACAAAACGGGCTTTTTTTGATAGGCTACCGATAAATCACGAACAACAAGTGGTGAATGTCCCATGTGTCTACGCCTCCTTATTTAAGAGCTCTAACGATCGTATTCACGTTATGCTTGACCATTCCAATATACGTTCCATCTTCTGTCCCCTCTTCACCCATAGCATCCGAATACAGCTCGCCGCCAACCTGTATGGTATGACTTTGCTGAGCTGCACCTTGAATAACCGCATCTATGGCCTTTCTCGGAACACTCGATTCTACAAATATGGCTTTAATTTTATGCTCCACCAGATAATCTCTCAGCTTGGTCACATCTTGTGAGCCTGCCTCTGACTCTGTACTCATGCCTTGAAGGCCTCTTACTTGAATCTGGTAAGCGTCTCCGAAATAGCCAAATGCATCATGTGCCGTGACAAGTACGCGCTGAGCCTTCGGTATACTGGTAATCTGCTCTCTCGTGTAATCGTCCAGTTTTCGTAGCTCAGCGAGATAAGCTTCGGCATTGGCCTTATAATCCTCCGCATGAGCAGCATCAAGTGCCGACAATTCATCTCTGACGGTTTCTACCGCAGACATCCAGTTTTGTACATCAAACCAGATATGTGGATCATACTCAGATCCCATTTCTGGGCTAGCTGCACGCAATTGATTTTGGGCAATGTTTTTGGACACGGGTATAACAGGCTTTTGCTTGCTGATTTTCTCCAGAATGTCCTGCATTTTCCCTTCCAGATGCAACCCGTTATAAAAAATGATGTCGGCTTCATCCAGCTTACGCATATCTCCCTGAGACGCCTTGTACAAATGTGGGTCAACGCCTGACTTCATAATTCCCGTGACCTCCACATGAACACCGCCGACCTTCCCGACAATGTCTGAGATCATACCGATGGTAGTCGTAGCCTTTATTTTCTGTCCCGCCTCTTTCGTAGCTCCCTGTTCTGTCTTCTTGGCATCTGTACATGCAGTCGCTAGAACCAGAACTAGAGACAACACTCCAACCGTCGCTACCCATTGTGGCAAAGCCTTCTTAAACTGCTTGTTCATGTTTTAAAATCCTCCTTTTAATATTTGTTTTAGGACAAACTATTTCCTTGAGACAATTATTTTTTACCAATACTATATTTTAGAGTATACACTAAAGTTTTTACCTAGGGAAACATTTTTGAAATATAAATCTTAACTATTCTTTTATATCGTTCGATTTTGGCTCGCCGAATGTGTAATATATAGAAGATATCCGGTCGTTATACCAAAGAAACCATACAAAGAAGGTGCAAGTCATGGACCCAACAGGATACAGCCCTAATTGGAACAAACGTCGGCAAATACAGTTACGAAAAATACTGCTCATTTTTATGCTGGTGTGTTGTCTGTTTGCCCTAACTTCCTGTGCTCGGGGTGACATTCATGTAGATGTTCATCTGGATCAAAGTGTAGATATGGATGCAACGTTCAGTGTAAACAACCAGACACTGATGATGTTGGACAATCCGGGGCTGCTCGATCGATTAGTTCAACGTATGCAAAGCAATAATGTAGACGTGCAGCCGCTATCGGAACAAGGGAGAAAGGGATATCAAATAAAGGGGCATTATCAAGGGGATTGGGGTACAAACCAAAAAAATCCCGATCAGGGTTTAAACCTGCCTGAGGGATTAGAAATAAATCGCGCAGTGAGCCAGCATTTTTTCACAACCAATATGGATCTTACGCTTAAGCTCGATTTGCCTCGGATGCTTCCTGAAGAAGCTCGTGGCCTGAGTGATAAATTAGAACAAATGAATGTGTTTGCACGCAAATTACTAGAACGGCAACTGGATCTTAACTTCAGCCTATCCCTGCCCATCCAGCCTGCTTCCAGCAATGCGGACCGTGTGTCGGATGATGGAAAAACACTCTATTGGGACATTGCTCCATTAGAGTCAAACGAGCTAAAATTGTCGGTCAACGTACCCAATGTACGCCATATCGTGTATGTATCGGCTACGGGTCTCATACTGATCGCGGTAGCTGTGATATTACGGATTCGTAATTATCGTCGTAAAAATAAACATAAATAAAGCAACTAAAAAAATCGTTTCCTAATTTCTGGTGGGGGGATCTGACATTGATCCTCCTCATCCTTGCCAAACCAACGATATCGGTTACGCGCTACCCAGTTATAGGCTGCGTTGCGCACAAAGCGGGGAATCAAGATGAATACATAGGCCAGCGGGTATGGAAAACGAAGGCGTTTGGCAATCCGTAAAGCTGCAGTTGACCTTGTATAATACGTACCGTCTTCAAGCAGCACGAGTGTATCCAGTTGATCTGTAGACAGTCCACCTGCACGTAAAAGTTCTTGCCCTACCTCGGATTGCAGGGAACCAAAATGGAATATTCCCTTAGGATCACGTTTGATAATGAAGCGGGTTGCTCCCTGACAAAAGTGGCATACCCCATCCACTAATACAATGGAATGTTCGGTATGGACATGATCAGACTGGTTCATCAACGCATTTCACCTCCACAGAGAAATCAACGGCATGAAAACGCAACGGTTCGATTATAAACAAAAAAACGCCGAAAGTATCCGACGCTTGTCTAGAAATGTATAATCCTTGCCTGTTCGAAAAACTAGCTCAATGCTTTCTCAAACAGCTGTTTTGCATTAATTTGCTCTAAAAACTCATCATGGAACTGATCCATACACTTGCAGATAAAATCCTTATGGCATACCGGGCAAGGCGTCGTTAGCAGTCGACTAATATTCGTCAAAGTCCACTCCGGATTACGTTGAGAAAAAACGCGGCACTCCGTTCCATCGGCCAAACTCATTTTAAACTCATAAAGCCCTTCTTTTTCGTTGCTACCAGCCAGCGTGAAATTAACAATATTCGGTCTGTAAGACATCATATCACCCGTATTTTTCAAATTTGTTTCGTACCTGATGACCAGAATCACCTATGACATCTTAATGAATTTTGGCGATGATGTCAAATGGATGCCATTCTCAGCGAATCAAGATTTAGGTGCAAAAGCCGCCGATCAATCGGCGGCCGTGTGTGAAATTTTTAAAAATGCGGTCAAATGACGTTGAGTTCAACATCAATGTTACCGCGAGTGGCTTTGGAGTACGGACAAAAATCATGTGCTTGGCGTGCCAAATCTTCAGCCTGGGAACGCTCAATCCCCGGTATTTTTACATCCAGACGCACCGCTAACTGGAAGCCCCCGTCGCTTGGGTCCTTGCCAATCGATACGTGGCTGGTGACCTCTACATTGTCCACCTTTACCTTGGCTTTACGGGCCACATTTGCCAACGCACTTTCATAGCATGCGCCATAGCCTGCCGCAAACAGTTGCTCCGGATTCGTAGCGTCCCCACCTGCGCCACCCAGTTCCTTCGGTGTGCTCAGCTTATGCTTCAATACCCCGTCTGAAGAAGCCACTGAACCGTCTCTTCCACCATGTACCGTTGCTGATGCTGTGTATAACGCTTCCATGATTTCATCTCTCCTTCTTCCATCTTATTGGCATTCCGCAGGAATCCTCGTCATGTTAATACATGATTTCCTTCTCGTATGTACTTTAAACGAGCCACGCAAAATGAATCATTTAAAAAGGGATGATAACTCGTTTATTTACCGTATTATTTACCGTTTAGTTCCACCTCCTTTGTGTTTACACTATATGTTATAAGTCCCTAACCCCTAACTTGATGGGCCGCCTACATTTAAAAATCCAAAACGACCAAGCTGCCCCTTGAGAGCAATATGGCTTGGTTTTTTCCATTGTTTAGTCTTAATTAAGATGGCCAATTGCTTCAAAAATACGATGATTTTGCTTGACCACACAAAAGTTGCACTAGACAAAAACTATTGTGGGTGTACAATAGGGATAACACAATCGCTATGTCACTAATAATATATTTCAATATGAACAAAGAAGGTGAAGCGTATGAAAAATTCAAAGGGCAACTTCGCGGAAATCGCTTCACTATCAGAAGTGAATCGTTCTTTGAGCATCCCGAAAGATGGGACCTGGTTTCGGAAGTTTCTTGCCTTTGCTGGACCAGGCTATATGGTTGCTGTCGGCTATATGGACCCTGGCAACTGGGCTACAGACATCGCTGGCGGATCAAAATTCGGCTACACACTACTTAGTGTCATTCTAATCTCCAACCTGATGGCCATTCTGCTGCAAGCCTTATCTGGCAAGCTCGGTATTGCTACAGGTAAAGATTTGGCTCAAATGTGCCGGGATGCTTACAGTCGCCCTGTCGCGATCGGCTTATGGCTTTTATGTGAAATTGCCATTGCAGCCATGGATTTGGCCGAGGTCATCGGTTCAGCCATTGCCCTGAAGCTACTGTTCGGTCTCCCGTTACTATACGGAGTCATCATTACCGCATTTGATGTTATGCTCATTTTGCTGCTGCAAAATAAAGGTTTCCGGGCATTGGAAACCCTCGTTATTGTATTAATGGCCACGATTGCCGGCTGTTTTGGCATTAATCTCATTTTGGCACAACCAGAATGGGGCGGCGTATTGGGTGGCTTTGTACCGGACTCACAAATATTGACGAATCCAAGCATGCTGTATATTGCCATCGGTATTATGGGAGCTACCGTAATGCCACATAACCTGTATCTGCATTCTTCTATTGTACAAACGCGCAAATATGAGCAGACATCAGCAGGTAAACGGGAAGCTATTACATTTGCAACTTGGGATTCCAGTATAGCGCTCATGTTCGCTCTATTCATTAATGCAGCCATCTTGATCGTAGCAGCTGCCGTATTCCATACAGCAGGAAGAACAGATGTAGCAGAGATTAGTGATGCCTATTATCTGCTTTCGCCATTGCTGGGAACCACACTTGCGAGCATACTGTTTGGAGTGGCGTTACTCGCCTCAGGTCAAAACTCGACCGTGACAGGTACTTTAGCCGGACAAATCGTGATGGAGGGCTTCTTGAATCTTCGTCTCTCACCTTGGTTGCGTCGTCTGGTGACCCGTCTTATCGCGATCATTCCAGCGGTCATCGTCACTGCGATTGCAGGTGAAAAAGGTGCGGAAGAGTTGCTTGTGCTGAGTCAGGTTATTTTATCCATCCAGCTTCCTTTTGCCATCATTCCATTACTGCTCTTTACCAGTGACAAAAAGATTATGGGTGAATTTGCGAATAAAATGTGGCAAAAAGTACTAACCTGGATCGTGACCGCTATCATCATTATCTTGAATGTAGTGCTTATTATTCAGACAATTACAGGTTGATAGACTGTTTGGATGTAACCAGTAAAAAAAGAGGTATTCCAGGAGGCAAAATAGCCATTGGAATACCTCTTTTTCATCATGATCCCCGTACCCATTACAAATAGAATACTCCCCAATTGTCGAATGCTCCCACATTCGGATATCCCAGAATTCACTAAATTATCCAAATAAGCATCGTATCTTTGAATCTTCTCGCCAACATGGAGATGAAAAAGTTCTCCTTCCCTTTGCAAGTGTGGATATTTTTCTAACATAAGGTCTATCGTTTCTTTCGTATATTTACGACTCCCTTCCAATGTAAATCTATACATCATTGGATTGTAATGATATAATCCGACTATAATCCTTTACTAAATATTTAGTATAAAACATTTAGCAATAAAGTTATGGAGGAGATATCATCATGAGTACAACACGTGTAATGGTTCTTGGGCTCTTGCTGCAATATGGAGCAATGTCAGGATATGAAATACAACAGAAAATGCAATCAGCACAGACGGATAAATGGGCTTATGTGCAACCAGCTTCCATATATCATGCCTTAAAAAAACTGGATTCAGAAGGAATTGTACGTTTAGAAACATTAGAACAGACAGGGAATCGGTCCAAAGCTATATATGCTATCACGGAGACTGGAAAAGGCGAGTTTAGTCGACTTTTAATCGAATCATTTAAAGAAACTTCTGTTGTGTTTCCAACAGCCCTGTACACAGCTTTGACTTTTATGGATGAGGCTGGCCTCCATGAAATAGAAGAAGCTTTAAGTTTTCAGCATCAAGCCATTGAAAAAATTTATAAAGAAATGAAACTAGGCCAGGAGCAAAAAGCTGAACTTATGGATATCCCTGTAAACGTCATGTTAATTTTCAAAAATATTTATGATCAATGCGAGCTGCAATTAAAATTTATTAAGCAAATTAAAGAGGAAATCAGAAGAAATTTATAGGAGGATGTAATGATGAAAATGAGTAAAGGAGCGCACTATAAACAAAAAGCTGCTCTAACGGTTGTCGGATTAGCTGTGTTCATTGACATGTTAATCTATGGATTAGTCGTCCCCATTTTGCCAAGATACGCAGATTCTCTTGGAGCAACTCAAACCGAAATTGGATTTTTATTCAGCAGTTATGCAATTGCACTGTTTATAGCTACTCCTATTTTTGGTCTGTTAACGGATCGAATTGGGAGAAAGACTCCTCTGTTATGGGGGTTAATTGGACTCATAGCTTCCACTTTAATGTTCGCCATAGCCCACACCTTCTGGCTGCTTGTACTGGCACGTGCTCTTCAAGGGGTCGCAGCCGCCATGACCTGGACAGCAGGGCTCGCTCTGCTGGCTGAGCTATACCCATCTGAAGAACGCGGCAAAGCCATGGGCTTGGCGTTGTCTGGGCAAGCCGCTGGAACCCTTCTCGGACCGACAATAGGCGGTTGGTTGTATCAATGGGGAAGTTACCAGTTCCCTTTTTACTTTGCCATCGCATTGGCCGTCGTCGATGCTGTACTTCGACTAGTACTCCTGCACGATATTACGGAAGAGAAAAATGAAAAGTACTTATCTCCTTTTTCGTTCATGAAAAATAAAGATTTGCTTTTGGTTATCGGGGTTGTAATTATCGGTGCATCCGTCCCAAGCGTACTTGAGCCAACATTACCGTTACACCTACAGCATAATTTTAACGCTAATCCAGGAGTTATCGGACTGTTATTTGCTATTCCCACACTTGCTTATGGCCTGGCAACCCCCTTTATAGGTCAATTCTCCAGCAAGATCGGCTATAAAAATGGAATTCTCCTCGGTCTACTTATGGTATCCATTGCTCTTCCTCTAACTGCACTTCCAGCAATATTATCACTTCAAGCTGTTATTTTAGCTGTTTTAGGAGTTAGCATGGGTATGGTTCTTGCTCCCTGCTTACCTCAACTTGCTGATATTTCTCAACGAAGTGGAATTCATTCTTATGGAATTACTTTTGCTCTCTATAACACGGCATACTCGATTGGTCTAATGATCGGCCCTATTTTGAGCAGTACTCTCACCGATTTAATGAATATTAAATTATCTTACTTAGTCATTGGTATTATTGTATTAATATACATGTTGGTACTCGCTTCAGCCTTAAGGAAAGCCAAAAATTCATCAAACAATATAAAACTAAGTAAATAAGTAAACAACAAATTCATATCACCTATAAGAAATAAAATACTTCCTTTGCAGCTATCCATCCCAGAGCACCCTAATCCATAGAAAAAGGTATCCCTCCAAACTTATCGCTAGGGGATACCTTTTTCGTCCATCTATGACTTAACTGGCTTAACCTTCATTAGCGCTTCAAGCGCGAGATTCAGCTTGAGCACGTTCACACGCGGCTCGCCGAATACCCCGGCACTGCGGCCTTCGGTCTGCTCCTGCACCAGCGCCTTCAGCTGGTCCTGACCAATCCCCGTCAAGCTGCTAATACGCGGAATTTGAGCCTGTGCCGCCTGTGGCGAGATGTGCGGATCTAGACCGGAGCCGGAGTTCGTAATCAGGTCCAATGGAACCTGACTGACGGGTACATCCGGGTTATGCTTCTGCCAATCCGCAATAGAATCCTTAAGCCGCTGCACCAATGCCGGGTTCGAGGGTGCGTAATTACTTGAGCCTGAACCAGCCCCATTGTAATCGATACTTGATACCCGACCTTGGAAAAAGGCCGGATTGGTAAAGGACTGCCCAATCAGCTCAGAGCCGATTACCCGCCCCTCCGTGTCACGAAGCATACTGCCGTTTGCTTGCTGCGGAAACAGGACTTGCGCCACTCCTGTACTAACTAGCGGATATGCCAATCCGCACAATAGGATCATTAGCACAGAAGTTCGCAAAGCCACTCCAATAACCGCGCTTCCTCGCATCTCACGTCTCTCCGGTTGATTTTCCGGCACTGCCTCCGTCCCTGTACGCTTGTTATGACCTTGTCCGCCAGATCCGGCTTTCTCATGTGCAGCAAACCTGCGTCCAGACAACATCCGATAAAAACCACTCATGTCGCTCACCCTTTCTGCGCTAAATCCACAAATGTACCAGCAAATCAATGGCCTTAATGCCGACAAACGGTACCACCATACCGCCCAGGCCATAAATCAGTAAATTCCGTCCCAACAAACGATCCGAGCTCATTGGCTTATACTTCACGCCCTTCATTGCCAGCGGAATCAGAAGTGGAATAATGACTGCATTAAAAATAAGCGCCGATAAAATAGCCGAGAGCGGGGAACCCAGTCCCATGACATTCAGTGCACTCATTTGTGGAATAGCCAGCATGAACATCGCCGGAATGATGGCAAAATATTTAGCAACATCGTTCGCAATACTGAACGTTGTCAATGCCCCGCGTGTCATAAGCAGCTGCTTACCGATGGCGACCACCTCAATAATTTTGGACGGATCAGAATCCAGGTCCACCATATTAGCAGCTTCCTTGGCCGCGACCGTACCGCTATTCATGGCAAGACCGACATCTGCCTGGGCCAGCGCAGGCGCATCATTGGTACCATCTCCAGTCATGGCAACCAGCTTGCCCTGCTCCTGCTCACGGCGGATAACCGCAATTTTGTCCTCAGGCTTGCTTTCTGCTACAAAATCGTCCACACCTGCTTCACGTGCAATTGTAGCAGCGGTCAGCGGATTATCACCGGTACACATAATCGTGCGGATGCCCATTTCCCGAAGCTGATCGAAGCGCTCCTTCATGCCCGGCTTCACCGTATCCTTCAAATAAATAATGCCGTATATCCGATCATCCAGCGCCACCGCTAACGGTGTACCTCCTTCTGCGGCTACCTGATTTGCTTTTTCCTCCAGATCGGCCGGAACACTGCCTTTTTGCGATACAATCCACTGCCGGACAGAGTCCACGGCGCCTTTGCGTACTCTTCGTCCATCGGCGAGATCCAGACCACTCATCCGGGTTTCTGCCTTGAACTCGATAAAGGTCCCACCTGCTGCCAAGGATTCATCCAGCGTGTACTCCTGCTTGCGCATCAATTCCAGCACCGAGCGCCCCTCAGGTGTCTCATCCTTTAGTGAACTCATCGCCGCCCATTTCGCTAACTCTGCCTTTTCTACACCATCTACCACCACGAATTCACTCGCCATCCGGTTTCCGAAGGTGATGGTACCCGTTTTATCGAGAATCATCGTGTTGATGTCCCCGGATGCTTCTACCGCCTTGCCTGACATGGCCAGCACGTTAAACTGGGTAACCCGGTCCATACCGGCAATCCCAATAGCCGACAAAAGCCCGCCAATCGTGGTCGGAATCAGACAGACTAGCAACGAAATCAGCACGGGAACAGGCAAATCAATCTTAAAATGACGGGCTATCGGAGCCAGTGTCACCACCACAATTAGAAAAATAATCGTCAAACTAATCAGCAATGTATTCAGCGCAATTTCATTTGGCGTTTTTTGCCGCTGTGCACCTTCCACGAGCGAAATCATTTTATCAATAAACGTCTCACCCGGCTCAGTCGTAATTCGCACCTTAATGCGGTCACTGACCACCCGCGTCCCGCCAGTTACCGAGCAAAAATCACCGCCCGATTCCTTAATGACCGGAGCTGATTCTCCCGTAATCGCAGATTCATCCACCGAAGCCAGGCCTTCAATGACCTCACCATCACTTGGAATCATTTCGCCCTGAGAGACGATTACCACGTCACCTTTACGCAATGCTGTGGAGCTGACTACCTGAATCTCATTTCCGACAAGCTTATTAGCTTGCGAGTCCTGCTTGGATTTTTTCAAGGAAGCAGCTTGTGCCTTCCCCCGTCCCTCCGCGAGCGCTTCGGCAAAGTTAGCAAAAAGCAGCGTGAACAACAGAATAATAAATACAGCCAAGTTAAAGCCCATTTCCTTGCCGACTCCAAAATAACCGGGAAGCAGCAGCATGAGCAACACAACCAATGTACCGATCTCTACGACGAACATGACAGGATTTTTCATCATGATCATTGGATTTAATTTGATAAAGCTATCCTTGATCGCCTGCTTCAAGATGCTTCTATCCAGCATGCGTTTGCGTTCTTCCTTCATGATCAAGCACCCCGTTCATCCATTCTCATTTTCTTCTTCATGCTCATTTTTCATTACATGGTCAAAAATTCAGCTACAGGTCCTAATACGATCACTGGTAAAAAGGTTAACGCACCAATCAACAGAACAACCCCGATGAGGATGGCTCCAAACAGCTTGTTGTCCGTGCGCAGTGTACCCGTCGTTACCGGGGTCGGTGCTTTGGCATTCAATGAAGCCGCTACAGCCAGCAATGCAATCATGGATACATATCGTCCAAAGAACATAACTGCTCCGGTCGTTACGTTCCAAAACACGTTGTTATCTGCAATACCTTCAAATCCCGAACCGTTATTTGCCGCAGATGATGCATATTCATAGAGAACCTGAGTCAACCCGTGATATCCGGGGTTAGAGACCGCATCGTATCCCCAATGACTCATAAACGCAAGCGCAGTTGGAGCTAGAATAAGAAACGGATGTACCAAAATGGCAATCGCAATCAGCTTCATTTCCTTGCCTTCAATTTTCCTACCCATAAATTCCGGGGTTCTTCCGACCATCAAACCGCATATAAATACCCCAAGAATCGCATACATCAGCATATTCATCAACCCGACGCCCTTGCCGCCAAAAATGACGTTTAGCATCATTTCTCCCAAAGCAGCCATACCACCTAGCGGGGTCAGTGTATCATGCATATTATTGACCGAACCTGTCGTTGCCGCTGTTGTAACCGCAGTGAATAGTGCCGATTGTCCAATGCCGAAACGAACCTCTTTCCCTTCCATGCTTCCCTGAGATGCATCCATACCCAGTGCCTGGATTAACGGATTACCTGTCTTCTCCGACACATACGTTATGGATAGAAAAATAAGGAACAAGACCATCATCGAGCTAAAAATAATCCAGCCCTGCTTGCGATTACGGGCAAACAATCCAAAAGTATACGGCAGCGAAGCCGGCATTACCCACATTGCTAAAATTTCCAGTACGTTCGTCCAAGGACTTGGATTCTCAAAAGGATGAGCAGAATTAGCTCCCGCAAAACCGCCCCCGTTCGTGCCCAAATGCTTGATGGATTCCAATGAGGCAATAGGTCCCATAGCAATCTGCTGCTGTGTACCGCTTAAAGTCGTAATATCCGCCGTGGACTGTAGCGTCTGTGGTACTTTTAGTCCCACCAGCACCAGCGTAAGTACAAAGGCAAGCGGCAGAAAAATCCGTATGTTGGCTTTAATAAAATCTTGAAAAAAATTACCCAGTCCTTCACCGCGCCGCGTCAATCCCCTCATAAAAGCCGCAGCAACCGAAAACCCCGAAGCAGCCGAAGTAAACATCATCATCGTGACGAACGCCATCTGTGTCAGATACGTAAGCCCGCTTTCTCCGCTATAATGTTGGAGATTCGTATTGGTCATAAAGCTGATTACCGTATTAAAGGCCAATGATGCTTCCATATTACTGTTTCCAACCGGATTGCCTGGGAGTATAGCCTGCAAGCGCAATAGCAGGTAGCTGATCCCCACAAGCACCACATTGGTTGCAATGAAACTCATAGCATACGTGGTCCAACGCATGCTGTCCTGTTTCTTCAAGCCTACAACCTTATAAATCGGCTTTTCCGTTTCACCAAAAATCCGATCCGTCCGATTCGGTTCATTCGAGAATACGTGATACATATAGGTGCCCACCGGCTTTACCAAGAGCAGCAATATGACGATCACAACTCCAATTTGCAGTAGCTCCATCCTCTATTCCTCCTTATAATGCTCCTGCATTTGGAACAACAGACCTGATTCAGAACATCCATTGAGTGCACACGTTTGCGAAAATCTACACCTCTGATGCTTCATTCTTGATCTGCTGTTCCCGCCTGCTCGATCCTATAGTTGACTAGAACTTTTCAGGATTCAGGAGTGCATAGATTAAATACACGAACACAATAACCGTGAGCCCTAGCACAACGATCATCCTCTTCGCCCTCCTTTTGAGGTCTGCGCATCACACCAGCGTATAAACAGTAATATCACTCCATAACTCACAGCCATTACGAGCAGCATGTATAAATCCATCATGTTCCTATCCTCCGTATCGCTCCTCAGATTGTCCTTTTGATTCCATCATAAAATCATAAACCAGCTATGTTATAAGTGCTTATCCGTTCAGCAGGAAACCCACCTCTCCGTTCAATGTGTAGATCACATGGTCCGCTCCCAATCCCCGATAAATTCCTTGTGGATTACAGCCGTGCGTAATAACATAGATCAATTCTGATGTTAGTGGCCGACATATTTGCAGGAAACGGCAAGTCAGATTCAAGCTGTTTTCGAACAAATACACACTCCCAATTTCTTTACTAGGAAAATTCCATTTTCCCGCTTGCATCGTATTGATGCGCACAATGTGCTCCACACCCATTTTTTTGAGCTGTCGTTCCTCCTGAGTGCTATTTGTGAGAACTGCAAACGCCAGTTTTTTGAACATAAGCAATTTCACAAAACTTCTGCCCGCTTCATTCGGTGCAGTGACAATAATTAACCGACCTTCCATCAGTAGCTCCTCTCCCGGTATAAAAAGACAACAAAAAGAAGCCGAAGGAAAAAGGCTTCCTCCGGCTTCATACATTCCATGATAAAATAAACCATGGTTGCACACGGCGGTTTGTTGCCTCTCCCTGTACGCTTACGAGGTTAGCTGTCGGATTCGGACGTGAGAGTCGCCCTATTTACGGCACTTGGCCGGAAAATTCACCCCATGAGACACACACGGCTTGCAAAACCGTACATACTCGTTGGTTCCCCCGCTTTTGCAACTGCAAAATTCAGCGCTTTAGACAATTCGTTGTTGCTTCATTGGTGTTAATTTGAAATTACGTCTTGAATCATACACCCGTGCAAGGAAGACTGTAAAGCTCAACGGCGGGGCTATAAACCACCCTTTAGAGCATAGGAGATTAAGAATAACGCTTACAAGGCAGCTATGCTTCTCGTATCTCTTTAAAACTCTGTATTTCACCCCTTTTTGAAAATGAAAGGCATGTCAATATTGGCGTAGGGTATGGCTTAGTTACTTCTTATTTGCAAAAAGGAAAGAAAATACGCTATACGTGCCAGATAATTACCGATTGAACCCGTTTTTATGAGAAGAAACACCTCAATTAGCTCCATTTGAAGTGCGATTTACCGTTTTGAACAAAAGACGATTTTACAATGGTCCAATGCCCGTATACTCTTCCGGACTTGCAACCCCTTGTTGAGTTGTTTACAATTTAATTGCAGAATATTGAATAAGGAGGGATATCATGAGCGTATATAAATATGATGCACAGACCCTACAAGGGGCACAAATTCCATTATCCACCTACGAAGGGAAAGTTCTTCTTATCGTGAATACTGCCAGCAAATGTGGGTTAACCCCCCAGTACAAGGCGCTACAAGAGCTATATGACCAGTATCATGAACAGGGGCTCGAAATTTTGGGATTTCCCAGCAACCAGTTCGCCAAACAAGAGCCGGGCTCCAGCGAGGAGATCTCTGAGTTTTGCCAAATCAATTACGGTGTGACCTTCCCCATGTTCGCCAAGACAGATGTCAACGGTGATCAGGCACATCCTCTATTTCGCTACCTGACCCACACTGCTCCGGGAGTATTAGGCTCCAAAGCGATCAAATGGAATTTCACTAAATTCTTAATTACACGAGAAGGTAACGTATTTAAGCGTTATGCGCCGCAAACCACTCCAGATAAGCTTATAGGAGATATAGAGAAGCTTTTGCGGAAAAACTGACATCTTTCTTCATTACAGTTAACGAGCGGTCCGCTGTCCATATGACCGCTTCTGTAACAGAATGATATAACGAAAAATATTTAACGAAAAAAGCACCCCTTCACGTAAAACGTGTCAGGATGCTTTTTCAACTGGGTATTACACATAATGCGGTCGAGAGGACTCGAACCTCCACGGGCGTACGCCCACTACCCCCTCAAGATAGCGTGTCTGCCATTCCACCACGACCGCATGTCATAATGTATTGAGGCAACGGATTTATTATACTCTCTCAGCAACAATTTGTAAACAATAATATTATAATTATTTTAGTGTAACTTTATATAACATATATAAGCAATAAAATTATTTAATTTGACATGAAAGAGCTCAAAGTGTAAATATATATTACATAAATAATTGAACTATTATTATATAAATAAGATTAGAGTCAAATAAACTGACACAAATATTCACCTCAAGGAGGCGAACCATCCTGCATAAAGGTAACCGATTGCTAAACTACGCATTGTTGTTGGACCCTTCCCTACCCATTGGTGGTTTTACCCGTTTCTACGGACTGGATGAACGTTTCCGTAACGGAAACTTGAACAGTCTACAGGATCTGAAACATTTTATGCGAGACGATTGGTATCCTCAAATTACAACCCTTGACGGCATGGCCATCAAAAGTCTGTATGCAGCCATCCAGCAGAATGACGGTTGGCGGATCGCCCTTATTGATAAAATGCTGTACACCCAACATCCTTCCTCGCAGTATGTGAAAAAATCGCGACTTTCTGGCCAGCGTCTGCTCAAGCTCACCAAGGCTCTTTATCCTTGGCTTGCATTTGACCAACTGGAAGACACACTCACTCAATACAATGCAATTGGCACACTCGCTACTGTCCACACTTGGATTAACTTCCTTCTCGGAACCGATATAGAACAGACCATTCACGGCTATTTTGCCACAGCGGTATCCTTCTGTATCGAAGATGCCTTCAGACTGCTCAATCCTCCTTACGAGGAAAAGAATCCTCTTATCGATCACATGACCAGCGAGTTGCTCACCACCTGGAAGAAATTTAACGAACCTACGCCAAGCTTATTTCAGCCTCACCTTTTCCATAGCCATCAGACCAGTTCCTACATCACTCAGCCACCCTATATGAGCCATAGTAGCCAATTGAATGCATCCAGGCCCTTTTCCTCCTCCATCCTATTCAAACGCCTTCCAGCCTCCCTCTGATGCGTCGTTTTACCAGTCTAGCAGTCACAATAAAAATACTCTGCCCTTTTCTCAAGCGGCAGAGTATTTTTAATTCATGTATCCAAATTCATACCACTCACAGACTATAGTCGGATTATTTTCACTTTTTGCACTTAATTAAGTAATTATTTTAATAAAATAACGCATTTAAGATTGTATAAACACGTATAAAAGTGTATCATAGTTTTAGATGGTTAATTCTAACATGTTTACTGATGATTATTATATCACACCAATTATTCTGCAAGAATCCGTAAGGGGCGATTTCTCTTGAACAACAAAATGCCTGTCACCTCCTTCGGGTGGGCCATCAAACAAAGGCTTGTCGAGCTTCGACTGGATCAGAAAACATTTTGCGAGACACACAATATCCCGCCTTCACGCTTGTCCAATCTGATTCACGGCACCCGTAAAGCACAAAGGTACAGAAAACAAGTTGCTGCAATTCTGAATATCGACGATAACGATTATAAGGAGGCGACACCACACTAAACCCAACAAGCATCCAGCATCCGACGCGCCGCCATATTATCAGGAAATCAAATAAACCCGTAAACCGAACCCCTTAGTCCGTTTTACGGGTTATCCACCCAGGCGTTTAGCCATAGATTATTCAAGTTTCGCTTTGTCCTTCTCCCTTTTTTGCTTACGGTATTTCGCAAATTCAACATATTCTAAAATAAAGTTCTGTTCTTCTGTCTCAAGATCTTCAGCCTGGCAATTCAATGGCCCCATCACCCCAAAAAAATAAGCAGCCTTCTGCTCCTGAAGCACGCCTTCCCCCGGCTTAATTCCTTTCATCAACCAGTCGAGCGATACATTAAAAAAGTCCGAAATCTGAATCAAATGGGCGGTACCTGGCGTTGTTTTTCCTCTTCTCCAATCACCGAGATTCCCTGAGCTGATTTTAAGCTTTTCACAAAATGCCTTCTTGGTCATTCCCCGATCCTTAATTAAAGCTTCAATCCGCTGATAAATAGTTTGATCTCCCAAAACGTTTCCCCTCCGACACTGTAGCTTTTTTCTAATTATTTTTCAATTGCACACATTAGAATATCCTTATCAAACCTCACAGCAAACATTAATCAGTAGTTGAATTATGCTGGTTTTTCTCTTTACGAAAGCGGGTAAATTCAATATACTCAAGTATAAAATCTCTTTCCGCCTCACTTAGCGATTCCCCCTGGCAATTCAGTTGCCCTGAAGCTCCAAAAAAATAAGGGTCCTGCGACTCCTTTAGTACTTTACTCTGCACATCTCGACCCAGCATAATCCAATCCAGACTAGCATTAAAAAACGAAGCGATTTCAATGAGTTTATTCGTGCCCGGTGTCGTTTTTCCTCTTTTCCAATCTCCAAAGTTTCCTGTACTAATGCCCAACTGCTGGCAAAACGCCTTTTTCGTCATACCTCGTTCCTTAATGAGCTCCTCAATGCGTTGGTAAATAGATTGCATAGAAGTTCCTTCCTCCCTAGCAGGCTCTCCAAATAACGATATCATGTACCCTGTTCCCATTTCAAAGATCACGTATGCTAAAATTACCGAATTATGTATGTTGGTTTTCATTATACCACAATATGCAACAAAAACCGCCTGTTTTCCGAAGAAAGGGCGGTCTTTAAGTCAGTTCGCTTACGCCAATCAATCACGTAGCAGAGTTGTCGATTTTAAGTAAAATCTGCTTCAATTCGTTCAACGTTTCACTCAAGTGCAATAATTCTTCTTCCGGCAGATACACCAGTCTCTCTTGAATTTTATTAGAGAAGGTATGAAATACCTGTTCACAAAAAGCGTCGCCTTCTTCTGTAATGGCTACGTTCACGACTCTACGATCCGAGTCACACGATTGGCGGTCAGCCAATCCATGCTCCACCAGCTTATCCAGAAGAGGAGTCATATTTGGGCGTGAGACATTAAGTTGTTTGGACAAATCGGATACTGTAGACGAACGCACTTCACGCAGAAGCATGAGCACCTGAAAGTTATTAGGCGACAAATGCAACGGAAAATCAAGCGGACCGTAGGTGAAAAATTTCTTCTTCACAATCGGAAACAAGCCCAAAATATTTTCTGATATATTTCCTAACAGTTGAGTGTCCATATTTTTCACCGTCACTTCATAAGTTTATATATTTATTATTCTATAACATTATGGCGTCATATTATACTATGGAATCATTATTTCATCATAATCATTGTTTAATTGCATCAATGCACAAATAAAAAAAGCCTCTAACGCGAGAGACTTTTCCGTTTATTCCATTGATGCGGTCGAGAGGACTCGAACCTCCACGAGCGTACGCTCACTACCCCCTCAAGATAGCGTGTCTGCCATTCCACCACGACCGCATAACAAAATATAAATGGTGAGCCATGAAGGACTCGAACCTTCGACACCCTGATTAAAAGTCAGGTGCTCTACCAACTGAGCTAATGGCTCATGCTATTCATCCAAGCTGTCCGCCATTAGACCAGACCTCAGGAATTCCCCTTAAGCATGCAACATGTAGTCTATAAAGACAACAATGACCCGTAGGGGATTCGAACCCCTGTTACCTCCGTGAAAGGGAGGTGTCTTAACCCCTTGACCAACGGGCCCTATTAATGTACACCAACTTGGCGACAAGAAAGAGTATATCAAATAGAATAGTAAATGGCAATACTTATTTTTAAAAATTTTAAAAAAGCTATTTTATATAATTATAAAATGCATGTTCACTTACATTAACTTATCTATAATCATCTAACCCCTGAAAAATCATGATAAATGATTGCAATATCACTTACATTTACTTATAATCACTTACGAGATACCGAAATGATTATATATCAGAGGAGCTTTCTATGTATCAGGAAGAACGAATGTTAAAAATCGTTGATTACTTACAGCTTCACAAGCGTATTTCGGTGGATGATATTTGTGAAATTTTTAATGTTTCACGGGATACGGCCCGTCGAGACCTGGTAAAACTTGAAGAGCATCAAAAAATTATTCGCACCCGCGGCGGCGCCCTACTCCCTAAACTGCATCACGATCCAATTGGAAATTATAACGAAAGACTACTTACTGTATCAGAGGAAAAACAAGTGATCGGACAACTGGCTGCCAGCATGGTACGAAATAGGGATCGTATTATATTAGATTCCTCGACCACCGTACAGGCGTGTGCAGAAAGACTGAATGTGCAGGAATGTTCGGTTATCACCAATTCAATTAATCAGGCTGACGTACTATCTGGAAAAGACGGTGTCTCCATTCATCTGTTAGGAGGCCGCCTGCAAAAAGAACACCGATATGTATACGGCTCGTCCGTAATCGCCACTTTGTCTCACTATTTTGTAGACAAAGCTTTTATCGGGATTGGTGGTATATCAGCTCACGGACTAAGCCTGATTCATGAAGAAGACGGTATGCTGAAGCATCAGATGATGAAACAGGCGGATCAGGTGATCATCCTTGCGGACCATTCGAAATTCGGAATCAATTTCCCGTATCGTTTTGCTGATTTGTCTGAGGTTAATATCGTGATCACCGATCGCCTGCCAGAATCAGCGATGCTGGAAATTTTGCAACACCATGATATCGAAATTATTGTCCCCTCATAAATTTGAAGCCAATCGCTCTAACTAGACGCAATATTTGTATAACAGAGAGATCAAAAGACAGGAGCTGGAGAGAAATGAAACTGTTTGCGATTGATATGGATGGAACGCTACTGAACGAGGAAGGAAAAATAAGCAAAGCAAATGCAGAGGCAATCCGCAAGGCACAGCAGCAAGGTGTTCAAGTGACAATTGCCACTGGCAGAGCCGCTTATGATGCCTGGACAAAGTTAGAGGAAGCAGAGCTGGTTACTCCTGTCATTGGAGCAAACGGCGCCACTGTACACGATGCGCATCGTCGCCAGTTAACCTCTACTCCTATGGGCCGGAGCGAAACATTTGAAGTGCTGAGCTGGCTCGAGGGTAACGACTTCTACTATGAGGTCATGACAGACCGGGCCATTTATTCTCCACAGAAGGGACATCAGCTACTTGCTGTTGAAATGGACCGCTTGCTGAGCGCCAATCCAGATATTTCACTGGATACTTTATTACATGCAGCTGAAAAGCAATATGAACAGACCGGGCATACCCGCATCGCTTCATATGAGCAGATTCCACTGGATGTAGAGATATATAATGTGCTCTGTTTCTCCTTTGATCAAGCCAAATTGGAATGGGGGCGTGAACGTTACCGAGATTTTCAAGGTCTGAACATGGTCATTTCCTCAGATCGTAACTTTGAAGTCGAGCATAAGGATGCGTCTAAGGGTAATGCATTGCGCTATCTCGCGAATCATCTGAGCATCCCCATGCAGGAAGCGGTAGCGATCGGAGACAGCTATAACGATATTTCCATGCTGACGATGGCTGGGAGAGGTATCGCCATGGGCAATGCAAAAGACGATATAAAGGCAGTCTGCTCCGACGTTACCCTGACCAATGTGGAAGATGGCGTTGCTCATGCTCTGTTGAACTTACTCAAAACCGTCAAGGCTGACACTGTGAAATAGAAGGGATTGGCTGCTACGTTACTTAAAAAACAGATTTAAACAAAAGCAGATCTAAACGAAAAAGACGCTCGCATGCATTGTTACCATGCATACGAGCGTCCTTATTCTACTTAAAATACCAACGGAGAGAGAGGGATTCGAACCCTCGCACCACTTACGCAGTCTAACCCCTTAGCAGAGGGTCCCCTTATAGCCACTTGGGTATCTCTCCATGGCTCCCCGAACAGGACTCGAACCTGTGACAACTCGATTAACAGTCGAGTGCTCTACCAACTGAGCTATCAGGGAACATTACTGTAAATTATCATACAGTATGGTTAATTTACCATGAATCAGGGGGTTACGTCAAGTGTCAACAAGCGAAGTTTACCTCCACATTTTCCACAGCGATATCGCTGTGGGTTCATTTTACGCTTGCGCATATACTCCTGTTGACAGGAAACACACACCAGCTTGTAACGATAAGGCTGAGGTTTTCTTCCCACTCTTCCCGGCAGAGTCTGACAATGCCTGCTCCCTCCTACACGGGCCAGCCATGCTTTGAAATCAGCATCACGATGCTGATAGCCCATTCCGCGCAGATGTAGATGATAATGGCACAGCTCATGCTTTATTATTTTTTCCACTTCAGAGCGTCCATAAGCGGCGAGTTGATGTGGATTAATTTCAATATGATGACTTTTCATAAAATATCGACCGCCTGTAGAAGACAGGCGCGAGTTAAAGGTGGCTTGATGCTGAAACGGCACGCCAAAGCTCTCCAGCGAGATGCGCTCTACCCATTCTTGAAGTTCTTTATTACTCATGGAAGGGTTCATTGAATTGCTCAGAGACTCGGACTCCATCTTTATGGTTTCCCTCCTTTGCTCCATACTGACAAGCATATTATAAAATAACGGCCGAAGTCTAACCCTGGTTCATTAAGCACACTTTAGGTATCCACCCCATATGCTAAACATACAGATGTAACGCAGAGGAGGAGATCGGCTTGCCTCAATGGCTTAGTAACCAGCTCATGCGGGCCTTTTACAAGAAGGACCGACGCCAAATTAGACTGTTGAATGATTGTTGGTTTTTTTATCATAAAGCACCTGGTATAGAATTTGATGCCAACAACGGATAGAATCAGAAACATCCAGAAATGGAAAACCGGAGTCTCCGATATGATTCGGAGATTCCGGCTTTTTTTATACCCTCACAAAATGTCATATAGCTTTATTTATAGCACTATGCCTGTGACTGCGCATCTGCGGGAGGTTTCATGGTCAGACCTACCCTGCCTTTTTTCAAATCAACATTCAACACCCACACCGTTACGTTATCACCAACAGATACAACATCCATCGGATGCTTAACAAAACCACTGCGCAGCTGTGAAATATGAACCAGACCGTCACTTTTAATACCGATATCAACAAACGCACCAAAATCAATGACATTGCGGACAGTTCCTTGAAGTTCCATACCCGGTGCCAGATCCTCGATCTTCAACACGTCCTTGCGGAATACAGGCAATGGCAGCTCGTCACGCGGGTCACGCCCCGGCCGCTGGAGGCTGTCCAAAATATCCCGCAATGTTGGCACACCAACTTCCAGCTTCGCTGCCAACTGCTCAATATTAGACACATTCAGCGCTTCTGTCGCAGCTTTCGAACCCAGATCATGGGCACTGATGCCCAGTTCCGCCAGCAGGCGGTCTACGACAGCATACGATTCAGGGTGGATCGGCGTGCGATCCAGTGGATTTTCGCCACCTGGTATACGGATAAAACCAATGGATTGCTCGTAGGTTTTTGCACCAAGACGCGGCACCTTCTGCAACTGACGACGGTTGCTGAATTTCCCGTTTTCCTCACGGTACTTAACGATGTTTTTAGCAATGGTCGCGTTGATCCCTGCTACGTAGGACAGCAGCGCCGAGGAAGCTGTGTTCACATCCACACCAACGTGGTTAACAGCCGATTCTACAACGTCCTTCAAACTTTCATCCAGATGTTTCTGCGACACATCATGCTGGTATTGGCCTACACCAATGGCTTTCGGCTCAATTTTGACAAGCTCAGCCAGCGGGTCCTGCACACGACGCGCAATAGACGCCGCACTTCGCTCAGCTACGTCCAAATCAGGGAATTCTTCCTGTGCCAGCTTGGAGGCAGAGTATACGCTCGCACCTGCCTCATTGACGATCAGATACGCGAGGCTGCTGTCACCAATATCCGCGATAACTTCGGCTACGAATTGCTCTGTCTCACGTGATGCAGTTCCGTTACCAATGACAATCAACTCGATATCGTATTTGGCAATCAGCTGCTTGAACGTTTCTGCAGCCTCACGTTTCTTGTTGTTTGGCGGTGTCGGATACGTCACAGCCACTTCCAGCAGCTTGCCTGTGTCATCGACAACAGCCAGCTTACAGCCTGTCCGATAGGCTGGATCGACTCCAAGCACACGACGCCCCTTAATCGGAGCCTGTAGCAACAGGCTGCGCAAATTGCCTGCAAAGATAGAGATGGCCTGCTGCTCGCCCTTCTCTGTCATTTCAGCACGCACTTCACGTTCGATAGATGGCGCGATAAGCCTTTTGTATGCATCCTCAATGACACTGCGCAGCAGGTCTTCCACCACAGACGATCCTTTAATCACTTGACCTGCCACATAAGTGTAAATGGAATCTGGCGCTACCTCCAAACCAACCTTAAGAATACCTTCCCGCTCCCCGCGATTAATCGCCAGAATACGGTGAGGTGGCATTTTCTTAGCCAGCTCACGATAGCTGTAGTAATTTTCATACACAGACTCTTGCTCGGTGTCCTTTGCTTCAGAGGTCAACATTCCATGATCCAGTGTATATCGGCGCACCCATTGGCGAATAGCCGCATCATCAGCTATATTTTCGGCCAAAATATCCATGGCTCCTTGGATGGCAGACTCAGGGGTTTCGACTCCCAGCTCAGCATTCACATAGGATTCAGCTTCTTTCAAAGCATCACCCTGCTTCGGCTGACCCCAAATCCAGATGGACAGCGGCTCCAACCCCCGTTCCTTTGCCACACTGGCGCGAGTCTTGCGCTTTTGCCGATATGGACGGTACAGATCCTCCACTTCCTGAAGCTTAACCGCAGAAGTGATAGCAGCCTGCAGCTCTTCAGTCAGCTTGCCCTGTTCATCAATAATGCGGATGACCTCTACCTTACGATCCTCCAGATTACGTAAATACAGCACACGATCTTCAATATCACGCAGCTGATTTTCATCCAGCTCTCCTGTCATTTCCTTACGATAACGCGCGATAAAAGGAATGGTATTTCCTTCATCCAATAAACTGATCGTTGTCCGGATTTGCTTGAGTGCCAGCGACAGCTCTCTCGCCACTTGTTTGACAATCCGTTCTTGGCGTTCTGCTTCGTTCGGCTCCTGCCCAATTTCCGTCTTCATTTCCTCGTTAGACAAACCTATCCCTTCTTCCTCACAGCTCTTGTCATACATCATGTCTTTTATTATCACAAAAAATGATTCAAAGCGCCAGCAGGTGACGTAAAAGCAAGCCCTACCTGTATTGTTCTTCGGACATGCAAAAGGACAGCGCTAGAGCGCTGTCCTTTCCCGTTTCACTCGTCGTTCCATCATACTAAAAATCAATCAAACCGAGACTGATCTGTAGCGAGTCGCTCACTTTGCGCATGGTTTCTTCATCCAAATGGGTGATTTTGTCGGTAAGCCTTTGCTTGTCGATTGTCCGGATTTGCTCCAGAAGAACAACAGAATCACGATCAAAGCCATGCGTCGCCGCGTCGATTTCCACGTGTGTAGGCAGCTTTGCCTTCTGAATCTGTGCAGTGATGGCTGCTACGATCACGGTAGGGCTAAACCGGTTGCCGATATCATTTTGAATGATCAGCACAGGTCTGACGCCACCTTGCTCGGAACCGACTACGGGTGAAAGGTCTGCAAAAAAAACGTCGCCGCGCTTTACGATCAATATGGATTACACCCCGCTAACTGTACGGCCCAAGGTGCTGTTTGCATCTTCCTCCGCGTGAAAGGCTTCGGATGCCATGGTCAGGTTAATTTTAGCCATTTCCATGTATCCACGCTGCATAGCTTCACGAATGTAACGTTTTTTACGTTCACCTACATAAAGCTTCATTGCCTGCCTGATAAATTCACTGCGGTTGGAATTTTCCATAGCTACGATCCCGTCCACTTCCTGCAAGAGATGATCTGGCAAACTGATCATTATTCTTTTGGTGTTCTGCAAATTGGCCAACTTCTCTTCCACCCCCAAAACCTTGTCGCCATTGTACCATTATAACGTTATTCCCGGTAATTTATTCAAACGGAATATAAGAGAATGTATATGATATTCGTATATCATCTATGCTGCATTCCATTATAAACTACGCAGTTCGTTTTCGTACAGGCGTTTGATCCCCGAAATACAAGTGTCAGCGGAGCCTAATGCGTCTTTTGACAGTTATAGCGCTCTTTTCTTTCCTTTGTACATATTTCGGGACGTTCTACGAAAACTCCTGCTTTTATCCGAATTTGCGTTATGAAATTAATTCCAGTGGGTTGGAAGAAGCGAGTTCACCCGAACGACAGGAACATGATCTCGCATGTAAACACGCGGTACCCTGTCTGCGATCATGCAGATCACCTCATAGTGGATCGTACCAAGCTTGGATGCCAGCTCATCCGCCGCAATGATTTCGCCGGACTGCTGGCCGATGAGAACAACCTCTTCGCCGGTTTGGATTTCTTCCGCATCCTCTGCGAAAGATTGTAAGGATACCATACACTGGTCCATGCAGATCGTACCGAGTACAGGGACGCGACGACCGCGTATCAACACTTCAACCTTCCCACTTAGCATGCGAGAATATCCATCCGCATAACCGATTGGCAGTGTGCCGATCCGCTCTTCACTAGAGGTCACATACCGGGTACCATAACTAACTCCCCATCCAGGAGGAAGCGTCTTGGTATAAACCACCGCCGTCTTTAATGACAATACAGGCAACAGTTCAATGACTTGCCGGTTAACCTCATCAGACGGATACAAACCGTATATACTGATGCCAATCCGCACCATATTGGGGGAAAGGGAAGGGGTATCAATGGTGGCCGCGCTGTTGCCCGTATGTATAATGGGAATAGTAATACCTTGTTCCCTTAGCGCATCCGCCACGCCCCGAAACCGATCATATTGTAGCAGTGTATAGCTTTTATCTTCTTCATCCGCGCGGGCAAAATGGGTGTACATGCCTTCCAGCAGCACCTGCTCTAATTCGTGAGCCTGCCGGACAAAAGCCAAAGCCGCTTCTCCAGGCAGCAAACCGAGTCTTCCCATGCCGCTGTCTATTTTGATGTGCACCTTCAGCTTGCGTTCGCTTCCTTGGCGGTCCAATCTGCGGATACCTTCCAGCACTTCCTCACTAAACACAGTCAATGAGATATCATGCTCCCAAGCTGTTTGGACAGCTTCAGGCGAGGTATAGCCGAGTACAAGGATCGGCAGTTCAATCCCCGCATGACGAAGCTCAAGAGCCTCATCCAGAAAAGCGACGCTCAAATAATCCGCACCAAGGCGTTCCATTTCCTTTGAAATTTCTACGGCACCGTGCCCGTAGGCATTAGCCTTGACACAGACCAGTATCAGCTTATCCGCAGGCAATACCTTGCGAAAGGCTTCATAGTTGGCGCCAAGGTGATCCAGGTTGATTTCGGCCCGGGTCGATCTGTATTGTGCTTGCAAAATCCAGTCACCTTCTTCAATTGTTAGCCTCTAACATAACCTTTTACCATTCGAATGTAGCAAATTCCTTGCTTCCAAAGGTTAATGGTAATGTTCAGAGACGTGGCTGTCAATGGCAGGGGGACTTTGCCAGCCTCCTCTACCATATCTACAATAGAACAGGATATACAAGCGATGCACATCTTAGACTGCGAATGAATAAAAAGACGGATACGGGCGGCAGCAGAGCATTTTACACTCTAGACCGTCTGCATCCGTCTATAAAATTTTATTTACCCGATTGATCCTGTATAGAAGCGGCAATTTGTATCATTTCGCTCACAGGCAGGTCAGCACTGGTGATTCTGAACTCTATTCCATCATTCATCCAGGTCATCGTCTGCTGTTCGCTTCCTGTCAGCACAGCAAAGCTTCCTCCAATATCAACCAGTTCTCCTGCGGAAAGTGCGACCGCCCGATCTTTTGGACGCGCCTCCACAATGGTATAGTTATACGTTCCGCTATACCGCAGCATCACTGCATGTGTACCATTATCCTCCAACTCCGGCGTATCCTTAATCTGTACTCCGGCTGGCGTGTAGGACGGTTCAATCAAGCCGAATTCACCCAATACAGCTTCTGCGGCATCCGTTCCTGCTGACGTTCCGGTTGCACCATCCGCTGTGCTCGGTGTTTGTTGCTGCGCCTCTGCGTTAGCTGCTGCTTCCGGCTTGGACGTATCGCCTGTGACAGCTCCGTCGCTCTTCGCTTCACCAGACGGTTGCTGAACATCGTTGCCTACGGTTCCCTGCTCTTGTCCAGATCCACTGGATGTCACGCCAGTCGTCCCTTCTAACGTACCGGAAGAATCGGGCAAACCGCTGGAATCGACTGCCCCTGAAGATGGCGATCCCTCGCTACCAGCACTCGTTTTTCCGGAAGCCATATTCCGTTCCATATCAAAGGAATCTTTGTCAAACTTCGTATCAAAAGCGAATTGATCGAATTTCAGATCGACAACCACCTTGGCATTCGCATCAGATACCTGTACCTGAGTAGGGGCATAGTTGTTTTTGGATAGCCAAATCTTTTGCCTTACCAGCGCATGACTGTTGTAGTTCGCGGCCACATCAAACACATAGGATTTATCATCGGTAGCCAGCTGACGGGAGGCATCACCGATAATGCTGCGAACCAGCGTTTCATATAAATATACCTGACCCTGATTGTTTGGCCAGTCGCTTTTGAAACGGAAACTCTTGTTCAGGCTGGGGGTCAGTACAAATACACCCTCATCATTACGAAGCACAATTTGTGTAACATCCTTTTTCTCGTTCGTCATGGCAATGCGGTAATAGGACGGCTTGCGGTAGGAAATATCGACCTTGTATTCCTGCGGCGTGTCGCCGGTATGCAGCGTCATCAAAGCTGTACCGTGGTAGCTGTTCAGGTCGCTCACCACGTCACTCAAATCTTTAACCACATCGTCTGCGCTCTTCTTGCCGCACCCGGCCAGCAGCAACGTTACACACATGACCATGGCAAGCATCCATGAAATCCGGCGCATGTCATCAACCCCTTCAGCACATGTTTTAAATGAATTAGTACATGTCTATGAAGGACTTGTTCGATTTATGCAGACTGGCATGACAAGCTTGAGCGTATCCTTGTGTAATGCTATAAAATCTTTTGGAGACTAACCATAAATTCATATAGGAAATAAACCGAAAAACCAATCAAAACTACGCCGGCACAGATCGTAACCCACTTGATGGCAGTTCGGTTCATGGCTTTTCGTGTTGTTGCTACGAGGGTCATTAAGCCTAAATCATGGACAAGAATACCAAACAAAATACCTAAGCCAACAATCAAAAATTGACTTGTATTAGAACGATCAAACGAACTTGCCAGCACAGTCCCAAAAACACTTACCCAGAACACTAAATTCCCTGGTGAAACAGCTACAAGCAGCCCATTTTTATAGGAAGAAAATAATGACTTTGTCTTTTTCTCTCCTTCTAGCGCAATATCATGATCCGCATTTTTAATGCTGTCGTACCCTACGTAGCACAAAAATATGGCTCCAACCAGCCACATGATCACCTGTACAACAGGTAAGGACAGAACAGAGGCCAGACCAAAATATAAACCAATGATTAAAAACAAATCGACGGTCATTCCCCCAAGCCCCACAATCCATCCATGCATAAATCCATTCTTTAGCCCTTGCTTCGTCATTTCAACCGTAATAGTACCTACAGGTAACGCTATAGAGAAACCTAGTAAAACATATGTAATAAACAATGCCATTCCAAAACCTCTTTCAAATGTATAAAAACGTTATTCTATACCATAAAAAATGACAAATCAATAAAATTTGAAGTATAAAATGAGCTAGTAACACATGAGACTTATTTTGTACAAAATCGGATGCATTGACCAAGTTTGTCCATTGAGTATTGAGGGTTCAGCGCTTATCATTGCTTTTGTGATAATAATTCTCATTTACAATATTATGAATCATTCTATTATACGGAGGTTGCTATGATCAACAAGAACTCTACGATTAACAAAAAACCTACTCGACAATACACTTCTCTGATCTGTCTATTCTCTCTTATGGGGGCATTGCTGCTGGGGTGCGGCGCATCAGACAACAATCAGACTGCAAACAGCAACACAACAGCATCAACAAAAACATCGGAAACAGCCACAACTCGCTCCTACACAGACTATAAGGGACATACAGTAGACATTCCCACGACTCCTGGGCGCATTGCTTACTTCGGAGAAAACTATGGGGATCTATTGGTTTTAGGCGTACAGGCTGTTGGTACATCGACTTCTATGATCGAGGGAAAGATATATGAAAAAAAAGTTCAGAATGTATCGGACCTAGGATTTCCCATTGATTTAGAAAAAACATTGGCTCTACAACCAGACCTAATCATCACCGCCGATACGGACGAAAAACAATACGCAGCGTTATCAAAAATTGCACCTACAATTATGTTCGATACCTTTGCTCCGCTGAACGAGCGTTTGGTACATCTCGGAGACATTGTGAACAAGAAAAAGACTGCTGAAGACTGGCTTGCCCAATATAAAATCAAGGAAGCAGAGATGTGGAGCAAACTTCAGGCGAAAGGTGTAAAACCGGGTGAAACAGCTTCGGTCTTTACCTACTATCCTGGTGACCGTTTGTTCGTCATGGCACGGACAGGCTTGTCGCAAATACTGTATGAAAAAAATGGTCTCAAGCCTACTCCTCTTATTCAGAAAGCACTGGATGAGGACAAAGGATTCGTGCAATTATCACAGGAAGTAATCGGACAATACGCTGGAGATCGGATTTTCATACTGAACAGTCCAAGCTCAGAAGCCCGCCAATCTACCGAACAGTTAATGAAAAGCAAGCTGTGGCTTCAGCTCCCTGCTGTCAAGCAGGGACATGTGTACATGCAGGACATTGGCAAAACCGAAAGTGATGCTTCTACTCGAGAATGGCTGCTGGAGGAATTGCCCAAGCTCATAAAATAAGATTGGAGAAGCCTATCGCCCTTGTTGATAGGCTTCTTTTTTGTTGAACCTAAAGGAGGTATACTTATTATGCATATATGATAACCATTCTCAATAAAAGGAGTATTACACCGTGAATCAGCCTTCTTCGTCTGTAAATGCACCCCCGCCCAACTCACTGCTTTTTCATTTTAAGGAAATTGTGTTGGCTAGTGAGTCCAGTGATGGACTAACATCTCGTCCAAGTTCAGATCACTGTCTGCTTATGTTCATCGGCGGGGCTGGAAAGGTGGATATTGGTCAAGAACAATATGTATTCCATTCAGGTCATGGGTATTGGTTAACTCCTGGGGAATCCTATCGAATCGCTCCCTTGGAGGGAACTGTTTCTGAATACTACAAAATCACGTTCAGAGTCATTGCTATGTCGTTGGAGGCACAATCAGACATGACCTTGGCTGAAAACGCAACGGGCATGCCATCCATTTATCTTGGCTCCGTCCTGCCAGAACCGCGTGAATACGTCATTTCCTCTTCCTCCAAGCCTATTCAGTTGGCTGAAGAGCTATTTTATAGCACCCAACAAACAATACAGCCGCATAGCCAAACCTCTGCATTGCGTCAGCAAATCATGTTTCAAGAGCTGCTCTTGCTGTGGCAGGAAGCCCACGTCCCTATTAAGCATAGCGATGACTCTAATCTGACATTGCCCGCATCGGTGGAAAGCACCCTTACATATATGGAAAAACACTACGAAAAGCCCATTACCGTCAAGCAGCTTGCCGAACAGGCGAACGTTTCCATATGGCAATACTCCCAGTTGTTTCGCAAAATAACGGGCAAAAAGCCGCTGCATTACCTCACTGAGCTGCGCCTGACTCATGCCAAGCGGCTGCTGCTGGAATGCAAACGGCCTTTACGTGAAATTGCCCGTCAGGTGGGTTTCTCTGACGAATATTATTTTAATCGGCGTTTTAGACAAATGACCGGGGTTCCCCCTGGCCAATATGCGCTATCCGCTCCCGGTTCTATGTGCGTTAAGGATTGGACAGGCCACCAAATTCATATCCCGCGCCAAGCGAGCCGTATCATCTATCATGGAGAAACGATGGGCGATCTGCTCGCGTTAGGAGCCAAAGCCATCGGCGGAAGTCTGCGGCTTAGTGAATCCAGCGTCTATAAACATCGTCTTGGGAACGTGACTGATGTAGGACTTCCGCTAGATACCCGCTTGATCAGCGCTCTTGATCCTGATCTGATTATCATCGCCAACTCGGATGAACAGGAATATGAGCGCGTTGCAAGCATCGCGCCCACCGTCACCTTTAACTCCTTTGCCGCCCTGGAGGAACGGCTGCGTACACTTGGCGCCTGGCTCGGTAAGGAACGAGAGGCCGAACGCTGGTTAGCTACCTTTGCCGCTCGTAATCTGGCAATGTGGAACCAACTCAGTGCGCATATCACAGCCGGAGAAACCGCCTCTGTCTTTATTTTCGATCATGGCGATCGGCTCTTTGTCATGGGCATGTCCGGATTCTCATCGGCCCTCTACCACCCGCACGGCTTCCAACCCGCAGAGCCAATCCGTAAGGTGCTTGACGAGGGACTAGGCTTCGCAGAAATTGATCCGAATGAATTGCCTGATTACGCCGGAGACCGCATTTTTATGCTCGTCCCTACAGCACCAGACTCCAAGCAACCGCTGGAATACATGCTCAACAGCCCTCTCTGGCTCAGCCTCCCTGCTGTACGTCAAGGCCGGGTATATTTCGTAGAAGCAGACCGCTGGAACTGGAGCGATGCCATGACTCGGCAAAAGCTGCTCACTGCACTGCCCAAACTGCTCATTCATTGATACTGAAATGCTGCTATTTTTTCTAAAAATGCTACATGAGTCCTTGAATACTCCCATCTGCCTCCAGCGACATATGCTCAGCTGCTGGAGATTTGGGCAGTCCTGGCATCGTCATGGTATTACCTGTTTCCACGACTACAAAGCCTGCGCCTGCAGACAATGATACGCTGGACACGTGAATGGTGAACCCCTCTGGCGCACCTAGCAAGGAAGGTTGATCTGAGAAAGAATACGGCGTTTTGGCCATGCATACAGGCAGTTGTCCAAAACCAAGCTGCTCCATACCCGCCAACGCCCGTTTGGCCGCAGGCGTGTAAGCCACCTCTGCCGCACCGTAAAGCTCCTTGGCAATGACACTAATTTTCGCTTGCAAATCAAGCGTATGATCATATAGCGGTGCAAAATGTGCTTTGTCCTCCTGAAGTAAGTTCAGCAGGCTTTGGGCCAATTTTTCTCCCCCTTGGCTTCCCTGCGCCCATACTTGTGAAAGTTCTGCGGGTACACCCAGCTTGCGGCATTCCGAGAAAATCAAATCCAACTCGGCTTCGCTGTCTGTTACAAAATGGTTAATCGCCACCAGTACAGGCACACCAAACTTTTGCAAATTCCGTACATGTCGGCTCATATTGGCTAATCCGAGTTGCAATTGCTCCAGATTTTCCGCATCCAGCTCATGTTTAGCTACACCGCCGTTATATTTCAGCGCTTTGGCGGTTACAACCAGCACAGCCGCATCCGGCTGCAATCCGGACTGGCGGCACTTGATGTCAAAAAACTTTTCCGCTCCCAGCTCAGCCCCAAATCCCGCCTCTGTGACGACGACCTCTCCCAGCTTCAACGCCAGCTTTGTCCCCATCAGACTGCTACATCCATGGGCAATATTAGCAAAAGGTCCACCATGCACAATAACCGGAGTGCCCTCCAATGTCTGCACCAGATTAGGCTTTAATGCTTCCCGAAGCAGCACAGCCATAGCTTCCACCGCGTGCAGCTCCTCTGCTGTTACCGCCTCACCGGCTTCGTTATAGCCAATTACCATCCGACCCAATCGTACTTTAAGATCGTCCATATTTTCACTTAAGCATAGTACCGCCATGACTTCGGAGGCCGAGGTGATCAGAAAGCCGCTTTCTCTTACCGCTCCATTCCCCGTTCCCAATCCAGTCACAATACTTCGCAAGCTCCGGTCATTCATATCGACAGTCCGTTTCCACACAATTCGGTCTGGCTTCAGCCGCAAAGCATTTCCATGGAACAAATGGTTATCAATCATCGCTGACAGCAAATTATGCGCAGCTGAAATGGCATGGATATCCCCTGTAAAATGCAGATTAATGTCTTCCGCCGGAACAATCTGGGCCTGTCCTCCCCCGGTTGCTCCCCCTTTCATCCCAAAGCAAGGCCCAAGAGACGGCTCACGCAGTGCAGCAACGGTTTTATGCCCCATCGTATTTAGGGCCTGTGCCAGCCCGATGGTTGTCAGTGTTTTTCCTTCTCCAGCCGGAGTGGGATTCATCGCCGTAACCAGCACCAGCTTTCCATTCGGGCGATCCTTTAACTGCTCCCATAGAGATGGATTCAGCTTCGCTTTATATTTGCCATACGTCTCCAGATGCTCTTCTTCAATTCCTGCTTCTTTGGCAACATCAATAATCCTCTTCATCCTTCGTTATGTACCCCCCGTTTTATAAGTCTGAACAATGGTGTCAAACCCTTTATCATTTCATTCTACCAAAGTGTACCGTTTATTGCGCTATGATTCATTTCATCGCAAGCGTTGCTATCCTGTGAGTTATAAAAAAAGGCATCCCCTGCCCGCATGAACTTTGAGGATACTCTTTTGGCATGTCCTAATCAGCATAAATCCTCTAAAAGTCAGGACAGCTTGGGACTACAAACCATCCATATGTAAACGCTCAACTACTCTCTACTTTATAATGCTTTTCTAGCAGTTCCTTAAAAACATCAATCGGGTACTTGTATTGATCCGTTTTGAACACAATTCGGTTATTCCATTGATTCTTTTCCAGCTCGCATCCATGCTCCATATCCAGTTCCTTCATAATAAATATAATCTCATCTAAGGTTACCATCACACTATGTCTGTTCGTCGTAGTCGCCAGCATCTGCTCGCCTTCCTGTATGTATGCCTTAACAATCTGTTCATCAAACCCTTCGCTGATCATTAATTCCTTCAAGGTTTGTACAAAAAGAGCTGGCAGATTTTTGTACTGCGATTTTTTAATTCCAAACAGCGTGACGCTTAAGCGGGAAATATCATGCATAAACACAATATTTTTTCTGCGATTTAGTAAGAACAATCTGGCATGCCAACTATTCAAAGGCGGATAAATATCAACTTGAAGTGGTTCAGTCTCCCATTCCTTCAGCAGTTTTTCTGTTCCCCGTATAACAAACATCATTGCTCTCCTTTATTGACGGTCCTGTACCGTAGCTCGTGATCTGGCATACCTAGTCTCTCACATCAGGCATACCCTGGATATTATAACTCCGTATTCCAAACATCGGATTATAGACTATTTCAGTATGATATAGGAAGGCGGTGAATTTCCAGTAGCTTAATTACATCTTACGCTGGAGATGGAGAAAAAAATCTACTTGAGTGCCTTCAGGTTGAGAATATTAATAGTAACTTTGGAGAAAGCCTTGCCTCTACAAGGTTTCCACTTTTATCTAAAAAAGAATAGTTAATTCTAACTGAGAAAAGAATGTAGTAGAGTTAGGTCACATGTCAGCAGATTAACTGCTTCAAGCCAAAATCATAAGAAAATCTGTATTAAAAAGCTGACTTCACGGGGTAAGAAGTCAGCTTTTTACAATTTAGGCCAAAGCCTTTTCTAATTATTCACAAATGTATTGCGGTTTAAATAGAGTTTTTTATTCTTGCCTACTAACTATACTTTTAATATTTTCTTTAAATGTACTTAGTTTTTGCCCATCAATATATGGATTGTTTTCTGCGTCAATACTATTAAGACTAGCTTGTTCTTTTAACGCCTGATTGACCGCATAAACGTTTCCGTTTTTAATGTCAAATTTACCTTGATATTCACCAGCCACAAAGTAAATTGGATTAATTTTAGGATCTTGTCCCTTTTTCAAAAATAAAACGAGTTCATCGCCTTGCTTAAGGTAGGGATTGTCTGTTTTTATTCCTAATTGGGTAATAACAATATTTTCTTCTGATTCTGTTCCTTATTAATAAAGATCATTAATACCAAACACATCTTCGCTAGGCTGTGGAGTGTAAATTCCCCAATTATCATAGCATTGTGGTGTAGTTGGATACATCAAGCATTTACTAAAGTCTTCATCTAGTCCTAAGACATGTCCTAGCTCATGAGCAGCTACTGATTGTGCCTTCTGAGAAGAATAACAACTAACATTATTGGACTGAGCAGAAAGATTCTGAAAACAAGAACTTGATTGAATTGGGCTGCGAGTTAGCAGAATCATAGGACCATGCAAAAAACCGAAAGACCTTCCTACATAGGAAGGTCTTCATAGGCCCTCTCGTACCCTGCCGGATCGGCAGAATGTATAAAAGGGGGCGGTGGATACGATTTTAACCTAACGTTTTTTCTCCTTACAAAAACAGCATTTTATTTACTGATTTTCTCTATCACTTCAAGTTCTTGCGTGGAATAATATTTCTTATCATATTCTGTTAAGTAAAATGCTTTTGGTTCCTCTGAAACTCTTAACACAATAGATTGAAAATCATGCTCGTGAAATTGAGTATAATTTTTATTATAAAAATAATCACTCTGTCTTAAATCGTGATTGATATGATATGGGTATAATCCGTGTTCCTTAGAAGCAAACCAAACGTTTTCCAACGTCATGCCCTTTTTTGTAGCTTGTCCATTTTGTTCTTTTTCCGTTTTCATTTGATCCTTCATATCCATTCCTAACACTCTCCTATTCTAAGCTATCGTCTATTCCTTTGGACTATTTCCCGAGCTTGGTCAATCGTGTAACCCTTACGAATATAATAATTCTCTTCCACATACTCCATGTGTCGATCAACCTTTTCTGGCATTGTTTCAGGACTCCAACCTTCTTGGATAGCTCTTCGAAGAAAATTTAACGGTGACTTAACTGGACGTGGTGACTGTCTCATAATAAGTAATAATTCCAATACTCGTTCAAAAGGTAACGGTCTTAGTCGTCCGTCTATTTGCTTGCTTAAAAGTTACATTTACGTATACGTAAATGTAATCGTATATGTATAAGTAAATGTTTATAATTTGAGAAACAGACCGCCCCAGGTCAAAGGATGCGGTCTGCCCCATAAAGCCCACCTTGTAAGCCGCCGCCTTTATTTAAAGCGACTGCCCGAGAGCCGTGTTACCAGCACGGTTCTCCTGAAACAAGTATAACACCTCGCTCAAATGGAATAAATGCCTTTTGTGGGCGTTCATTTCAAATAAGGATTTGGATGAAATAGGTTTTGCGTACACGCCCTAATAAAAGAGGCTATCTGCGATCCACGCAGATTGTGTTACGAACCCTATCCCAAGTATCAGGAAGAAACTGTTTACATATAATTGACTTAGCTAAAATACCATCAATTAAGCATTGGTTTGATCCAATGTTTCAATAGAAGTAAAGCTATTCAGAATTTCTTTAGCTATCAGCAATCCAAAGCAGAAAACAATTTCTTATAAAATTGTTACAAAAGTAGGACGCTTACCATGGTACAGCTGATTTTTCAAGAAATATAGCTAGCCTCCAAACAAGATGATGGACACAGGATAACTATTTTAGGTTTTTCAACTTTTCATCATGTTGGAGAGCTTGGAAACAAACAGCCTTTAACGCTCCTCCAAAAATTCCCCTATTCAAATTCGTTGGATATTTTTTATGGAAATCCCCTCCACCACTCTATATAATTCAGATACAGTTCGCCACACGAGCTAATCTAAAAATTAGGGGTGTTCCACACCTATGCCACAGCATATTTTACTTATTGAAGACGATCTATCTATTGCTGAAATGCTGCTTAAAGCACTCACCAAGGAGGGCTACAATTTAACCACCGCCTCTGACGGGGAAGAAGGGCTTAATGCCTTTGAACGTCACACTTACGACCTGGTACTCGTGGATCTGATGATGCCGAAGGTCGATGGTATGGAGGTGATCCGACAAATTCGTACCCGTAGTGCCGTGCCGATTTTGATTATGTCGGCTAAGGACAGCGATGTGGATAAAGCGCTTGGACTGGGCTTCGGGGCAGACGATTATGTTGCCAAACCTTTTTCAATGCTCGAAATGACGGCTCGTATTCAGTCCGCGATCCGCAGATCGACTACATATGCCCGTCTGCAACAGCAGGAGGAACAGCCGCAAGCACAAGTTTTGACCTATGGAAATCTACGCATTGATTTTGATCATTTTACAGTCATACGCGATGGAAATGAAATTCAACTAACAGCCAAAGAATCCGATATTCTGAAGCTGTTTGCATCCAATCCGAACCGGGTATTTACGAAAGCTCAATTATACGGGTTTATTTGGAAAGACGATTATATGGGTGATGAGAATGTGATTAACGTCCATATTCGCCGCCTACGTGAAAAAATTGAAGAAGATCCCTCTCACCCTGTCCATATTAAAACGCTGTGGGGCATCGGCTACAAATGGGAGAATGGCTGATATGATCATCGAAACTATTTTTGAATGGATTGTCGTCCTCATAATGTCCGTCGTTATCCTATGGCTTTGGCGGGAACGTGTAGCCTATAAGCGCAAAATAAAGGATATCCGAATCGCCCTAGAGCGGATCGTGACCGTGAATCATGCAGAAAAACTGCTATATGTCACAGGTAACGTTGAACTGCAGCGACTCATGACGGAGATCAACCGGCTACTAGACTTAAATTTGAGGGTATCAGCCGATTACAACCGGAGCCAAATCGCTATGCGCAAAATGATTTCAAATATTTCTCACGATCTCAAGACCCCGCTTACCGTTGTGCTTGGTTATGCCGAGATGCTGGATGGCGATCCAGATATTTCGCCAGAAGAACGTATAAAGCTGCTATCCAGAATTCATCAAAAGACAAGCGAAGCAATTGAGTTGATCGGAAGTTTTTTTAGTTTGGCGAAGCTGGAAGCTAACGATACTGACATTCAACTGACCCGACTGGAGATAGGAGAACTATGCAGACGCAGCATTTTGGAGTTTTATGATCTGCTAACGGCTCAGGGTTTTACGGTACATATTGACATCCCGGAGCATCCCATTTATGCCTTGGGGAACGAAGGAGCCATTGGGCGGGTGCTGAGCAATCTGATTTCGAATGCCATTCGCTACGGGGCAGAGGGTCGAACGCTAGGCCTGACTCTGTCAGAACAGCAGGATACGGTGCGTATAGAGGTGTGGGATCGTGGAAAAGGCATACAGGAGCCCGAGCAGGATAAGGTTTTTGAACGCATGTACACACTTGAGGATTCCCGTAATAAGGCGGTACAGGGCAGTGGACTGGGCCTTACGATTGCCAAGCGCCTGGTTGAATGCATGAATGGAGAGATGCAATTGACCAGCAAGCCTTATGAGCAGACCGTCTTCTCTTTTACCTTGAAGAAGATCAACTATTAAGCGAACTGCTCAACTTAATAAATTTGTAAGGATTACGAAAGAAAAATGAACATTTCGCCCTTTATTCTTGAATTATCAACAGCACACGAAGGGAGAACACCCATGACTTACATATTACGTACACATCAGCTGACCAAAGCCATGAAGGGCAATGAAATTGTAGCAGGGGTCAGTATGAATGTGCGCAAGGGGGAAACCTATGGCTTTCTCGGTCCCAATGGAGCGGGCAAAACGACGGTGATGAAAATGATTACCAACCTGCTCAAGCCGACCTTGGGCGAGATTGAATTGTTCGGTGAAAAGCTAACGCCACAGTCTTATCATCTGCTCGGACGGATGGGTTCGATTATTGAATATCCGATTTTTTATGAAAGGCTGACAGCTCAGCAAAATCTCGAACTTCATTGTGAATACATGGGCTATTATAATAAGCAGGCTGTCCGGGATGCACTGGAATTAGTGAATTTGCGGAATGCAGATGACAAGCCGGTAAAAGACTTTTCACTCGGAATGAAGCAGCGTCTCGGGATTGCCCGAGCCATTGCGACCAAGCCTGAGTTACTCATTTTAGATGAACCGATTAACGGTCTGGACCCGGTGGGAATCAAGGAAATTCGGCAGTTATTCCATATGCTATGCAAGGAATATGGGATGACGCTGCTCGTGTCCAGTCATTTATTAGCGGAAATTGAGCAGATTGCGGATACAATAGGCGTGATTAATCACGGACGGCTGATTGAGGAAGTTTCGATGGAACAGGTACGGGATACCAATACGGAATATATCGAATTTACGACCAACGATTGTAAAAAAGCAGCCTACATCCTCTCCCATCAACTGAGTCTGAATAATATAAGGGTGCTCAATGAACAGAGTATACGTATTTACGATCTTAGTGTACCGCAGAAGCAAATTACGAAAACGCTCATTTTAAATGATGTAGAGGTCGATTCCATTCATCAGAAAAGCAGTACGCTGGAAGACTACTTTTTACGTCTGTTACATGGAGGGGATCACCATGCTTAAATTGATACAGTTGGAGATGAAAAAGCTTCATCTGGTGGGTTATATCCGTTCAGCACTGATCGCCAACGCTTGCATTCTAGGGTTGCTCAGTACTATTGCACTGGACAGCCAAAATGAAGGAGTACCCGAATTTACACAGTACGCTCAGCTTCTCGATCTTATGGACAATATGGTGAGGGCAACGTTTATTGTATTTGCCTCCGTTCTACTGTGCCGTTTTATCGTAGGAGAATTTAAATCCAAATCGATTACAATCTTGTTCATGTATCCGATTCATCGTCAAAAGCTAATGATCGCCAAGCTCTTGATTGTGCTGCTGTTTACATTCTTGTCTATTGTAATCTCGGAAATCATCATTACGGCTGCGATCCATTTGCTCAACCAGTTTGTCATAATTGTACCGGATAAGCTCACTCTTTCCATACTAGCCGAGCAATCAGCGCGCACGCTAATCAATGCCGTTGCCGCCAGTTTTATGGGATTGGTTCCGCTGTATATGGGAATGCGAAGATACTCTGTACCCACGACCATTGTGACCTCGATTCTGATTGTAGCATTGCTTTTCTCCAATAATAACGGTGCTACCCTTAGCTCCATTGCCCCCGTGCAAATCAGCTTCTCTGTGCTGGGAATACTTGTGGCTTATGCGGCAATTCGGCGCATTGAGTATAAGGATATTGCCTAGTAATAAGGATTAAACATAGAACGCTTTCATAAAAAGATGAAAATCCTTGCTTGATATACACACATTTTTCACTGGACTTCATTCCAAAACAGGTATATCCTATAGGAGAAATTAAAAAACGGAATAAGGATCTTCGGGGTAGGGTGAGATTCCCAACCGGCGGTATGGCTCATGGAGCTAAGCCCGCGACTCTGTATCCGGCAACAGGATACGGACTGATTTGGTGAGATGCCAAAGCCGACGGTAAAGTCCGGATGGAAGAAGATCGAAATATGAACATGCCGCAAAGTCGATGAATACTGCATTATGGTTGTGCAGTGACTTCATTTAACTTGCATCAAACGGCAAGTTTATTTGATCAACCCCCGTCTTGCATGGCCTTCGCCATGGACGGGGGTTTTTGTGCCACCGGTCCTGTATTCGCAAGGAGCTAAATAAGTATGAGTCAATCATCAACTGTACTAACATCCAAGGATTTTGATCGTAGCTCCCACATGAAAAGCGGTTTTTGGCTAGTCGCGATTGGAGCGGCCTTGTGGGGCGCAGACCCGCTGTTTCGTATTATTTTGTTAAAATCATTTACCTCAGCACAAATCGTACTGATGGAGCATGCGCTACTCTTTATCGCTCTGACGCCGATGCTGTGGAAGCATCGCGAGGAGCTTAAAACGATACGATTTCGTCAGGTTTTCGCTATTTTGTTTGTCTCATGGGGTGGCTCGGCACTGGCCAGTGTGATTTTCACCATGGCACTCAGCAACGGTGATCTGAATGCCGTACTTTTACTTCAGAAGCTTCAACCTTTGGTTGCTATTATTCTGGCCCGCGTGATATTGAAAGAAATGTTACCGCGTCATTTTGGAATATTAATTGTCATCGCTCTGTTCGGGACGTATCTTCTGACCTTCGGTTGGTCGCTTCCCTTTGGACATGTTCATGATTTTGTTCAAGTTGGTAGTCTGCTTGCACTGGGTGCAGCGATTCTGTGGGGCGGTTCGACCGTTATGGGCAGCTACTTGCTCCGTTCGATGAAATATGAAACGGTAACCTCCCTTCGCTTCATGGTGGCGCTCCCTCTGCTCATTGTTCTCACCTCTGTGGAGCATGCTCCGTGGAATATGCCTACAGGTACATGGGCGGGCGCAGCTGTAATTATCAACTTGCTGCTGCAGGCATTGCTTCCGGGTCTTCTCAGCTTATTACTGTATTACAAAGGCTTAAGTACAACCAAAGCTTCTTATGCTACGATGGCAGAATTGAGCTTTCCTATGGTAGGTGTTGTGATTAACTGGATCGCTTTCCAACAAATCGTTACCGTAGCGCAACTAACTGGTTTTATGCTTATCTGGGTTACACTCTTTATGATTTCTCGTCAGCAAAAAAATTAACAGATCCATTTGCTTTATACTCACCTCAAGCCTCAAGCCAAATCATGAAGGTGCTTTTGCATCTCTGATTTGGCTTTTTATGTATGCATATTCATACCGTGATTAGCCCTTAAGAACTATTTTTTAAAAAATGTACCTAAAACATGCCTTGATTCATTATTTTTTAAGATTACATCTATAAAATCAGTCGATTTCTGTCGAATAAAACAATGTAGTGACCATCAGACACAGAGGAGAAAAAACATGACTAAAGAAAAACAAACAGTTCCGTGGTGGAACAGGTTTCTCAAGCAATTTTATTTAATGAGGACAAAATTAATCATTTCTTTTTTGGCTGTGTTATTGATTCCGAGCTTACTTATTGGATACTTTTCTTATCAGGGGGCTACGACACAGCTCAGTCAGCAAATGGCTAATTCCGTATACACGAATCTGTATCTGATCCAAAGCAATGTCAATCAGTATGTATCCCCGATCATGAAGGACGTGGACGTCCTTACCAGTGAAATCCAAGCTGATTCCATTGGTTCCGATCAAGAAGCCCTTCAGAAAAAATTGGATGCCATCGTCAAAGCTCATCCTGAGTTAGATGCCGCGCTCCTTGGCAATGCGAAAGGAGAATATATCCGTTCTCCGCTAAAAAAGGAGGCTGATTATGATCCTAGGGAGAGAAAATGGTACAAAAATGCGATGCTACATAAGGGCAACATATTTGTCGGTGTTCCAGTTGCCAGCGTTACGACAGGGAACCTAGTAGTTAATGTATCGGCAACGCTGAAGAACGGTGAAGGGGCTGTTGCATTGGCTTTGAATCTGGACAAGATGGGGGACAGTCTGCAGTCTGTTAAGATAGGCGAACGCGGAGGACTCATCATTGTTGATTCTGATCATAAGGTTGTATCTGGAGCTGGAACAGCCTTTGACAAGACTGGCAAAAAACCGGCTGACACTATGGAGGGACTTCCCAAAGTGGCGGCAACCGGAGAAAATGATACTCCTTCCGTGTCGCAAATTAAATTTATGAATCGGGATGTGCTGGCCTTTACACTTAAGGACCCTCTCACTGGATGGAATATTGTTGCATTATCGGATCTGGAGGATTACAGTGATGCAGCCCAACCGATTCTGAGGCAAAGCCTGATTGTAATTGTTATTTCCATACTGGCCGCTGCGATCATCATAGTGCTAATGATCCGCTCATTCCTGATCCCTCTCAAGAAGCTGCAAGCAGGAACACGGATCGTCCGTGATGGAAATCTGACCGAACGTGTTAATATATCTAGAAAGGACGAGTTCGGCGAGCTGGCACAGAATTTTGACCAGATGACACATTCCTTGCATACGATGGTCTCCGAGGTCAACCAAACGTCCTCACGGCTTGCTTCCTCTTCTCTGGTAATCAAGGAAAGCACAGAACAAACGACGGAGTCCGTACAACACGTAGCGGAAACGGTTATGGAATCCGCAGAAAATGCAGCAACCAGCGCCGAGGCATCCGAGCAAACTGCCAATGCCGTTGAAGAAATGGCGAAGGGTGTCAGCACGATTGCCGAATCGGCAAGCTCCATCGTGGATTCAGCAGGACAAACCGAGCAAGACGTAGCTCAAGGCAGTCAAATGATTAGCCATGTGCGGACACAGATGGACCGCATTCTGGAAGCTGTAAGCCAAACGGCTAGTCTGATGGATGAGCTATCCCAACTCTCGGACGATGCGAAGCAAATGAATGCGGCTATAGCTGCCATTGCCAAGCAAACTAATTTGTTGTCCCTGAACGCATCTATTGAAGCCTCCAGAGCAGGCGAAGCTGGGCGTGGCTTTGCCGTAGTCGCTATAGAGGTACGCAAACTGTCGGAACAGTCCAAGGAAAGTGCCGATTCCATCAGTCAGATCATTACGCAGATGCTCGACTTGATTCAACGCTCTACTGCTACGATGAACGGTAATGTTCGTAATCAGGTGGGTGAAGGATTACGAATTAGCCAAGATGCAGAAGGTGCATTTGCGAATATTGAACGCTCAACTTCTCACATTGTGGAACAAATTCAAAGTGTATCCGCTGCTGCTGAACAAATCTCAGCCAGTACGGAGGAAGTTTCCGCCACTGTTACCCATTTGGCAAGCCTATCCCGCAATTCGGCGGACAGTTCGCAGACAACCTCCGCTGCCGCTCAAGAGCAAATGGCAGCCATGGAGGAAATCGCATCTTCCTCACAAGAGTTGTCCAACATGGCACAGGATCTGCAAGAGCTGGTTAAGCGATTTAAGATTTAACTTACACAGCTATTTTTGAAATTTCATCAACAAAAGCTCAACAGCGCTTTATCTGTTTACTAACAAAAGCCTTCGTCCGCATACAAAATACGGGCGAAGGCTTTTTCGTTGAATCCTTGAAACAATGTCTCGTATTTACCTATATGCCCATCTGCCCCGTTAGTTGGCGGCGTCTATCCCCTTCTGGATCATGTTCCACCATAATATTCTGATGAAAAATGGCTGTAGCTCGCTGTTGCTTGTCGTACATCGGCCATGCCGTCTCAGGCAGCATAGGCTTCCCTTCACGTGCAAAAGCAATCCATGCCTGCTGCATATCATGAGCGAGCTTCTGCATCGAAGGCTGAATCTCTAATCCAAGCTTGCCCAGCAGCTCCAGATTGTCGAAAACAAAAGCAATCTCTGCACCGTGAACCGCTTGTCCGAAAGTTGGATGTCCCGGCAGGGTCCAATCAAAACGATACATCCATACCGATGCATACGCCGACTGTGCAGCGGCAAGAGCCAGCGCGGGACGCCAAAAAATGAGATCGGTCAACATTTGCGCCTGTTCCTCAATGGTAACTGGAAAAGGCTCTATCAGGTCGCCAATGTCGGACATGCCTGTCATCATTTCTAATGCCTGACGTGCTGTTGGCTTGTTCATTAGATGGGATTCTTTGCGGATGAAATAGTTCCCCTCATGCAAGTTCGTTCCAATCATAACAGATACCTGTTTGGCTGAGCCTTGGGCGATTGCAGACAGGGGTACATCCGGCAAGGTCACCCCGTCTACAACGGGTTGATAAATCATCGCCATCCCTGGTCCGATGACTTCATGTGTTTTGGCCATAGCGAGCATCAACGCATCTGTCGGCAACGTAAACAATCGCTCAGGATGCTGAGTGTCTACACCCAGTTGCTGTAAATACACAGCCGCCACTTGCTCGGCCTGTGCAGTTGGCAACACCTGCGATGCCCCGCTCTGCAAAATTGCACGCTGGAACAGCCCCTCAGCGGCTGGCATCGCCAATAAAGCGGCAATACTCATCGCGCCTGCCGATTCACCGAACACCGTTACTTCATCCGGGTTGCCGCCAAAGGCAGAAATATAATCCCTAACCCATTTCAGCGCAGCGATTTGATCCAACAGTCCGGCATTTGAGGTCAGCCCATTTCCCTTTGGAGTCAAATGCAAAAATCCTAACGGCCCTAACCGATAATTGATCGTAACTACAACAACATCGCCATTCTTCGCCATGCGTTCCCCGTCATATAAAGGTATAATCCCAGATCCAGTGACAAAGGCACCACCATGAATCCACACCATCACCGGACGTCCCTTCTCAGGAGCCTTCGAAGCTGGTGTCCAAATGTTCAGGTACAAGCAATCCTCGGACTGCTCCGGCGGTTCCACCAGATTTCCAGTCATACTTTCAGCGGAGGGCATGGGTTGCGGACAGATGGGTCCGAAACTCGTCGCAGTCCGTACACCCTCCCACGGCTCCAAAGGCTGTGGCCCATGAAAACGTAGTTTTCCAACAGGAGGCTGTGCATATGGAACACCTTTCCACACATGATATCCATTCTCTGTTTCTCCACGTAATTGACCTAGACGAGTATGTACTGTATTACTTTCCATAATGAACCCTCCTTTATCTCGTATGTTCAACATAACGGTATAATATCAATCTTTACATATCTCTATTATACCCTTTGTGCAGGACCAAACCAAAAAATACCGGAAGCGCTTTTGCGCTCCGGCATTTTGTAAACAGGATGGGCGGATCGTGATTAGTCCCGAACCTCTTCTTTCGGAATCAGCTTGTAAATTTCTTCGCTTTCCATTGAATCAATCAATCGGTCTAGCCACTTGTAATAAGCCACAGCCTGCTTCATTTTCATACGGTCTTGCTGTAGAATCGCCTTAAATTCCTCGTATTCTTCACCCTGCGCCATCAATTTGTCCAGTTCATCAATGGCTTTGCGCAGTACGAGTAAATTTGTTTCTACTGCTTTTCTCCATTTAATAGCGAAGAAGTCAGTAAATGTTTGATACCAATCATACTCGACTTCATACAAGTCCTTGCGTGAGCCCTTGCTCCATACCTTGTTCACCATTTTCAGATCCAACAACGTTCGAACTCCTGTACTCATGCTCGTTTTGCTCATTTCCATTTCACGGCCCATCTCATCCAGCGTCATCGGTTTATCCGCAAAAAAAAGCAAACCGTACAAATGCCCCGCGGACAGAGTGATTCCATATAGGTCCATGTTTTTACCTATAGCTTCTATGACACGTTTGCGAATTTTTTGCAGCGACGCCTGCTGCTCATCACCTAACTGGTACAAGCTCATGCTTGCAACCTCCTAATTTTAGAGCATTTTGCACAACCTAGTATGAACGACTTACCCGTAAAGGATTAGCTTTGACGCAATATATGAAATCTTTCAAATACTGAATGAAATGTTTCAAAAGCAAAGCTTCTGTCTATATTACAACAGCATGATCGTTCAAAATCATAATTCGCAAAATTGCTAATGATAGTAAACTTTTAAAATTATGGATATACATAAATCTTTTTCTTATGGTCATATTTCATTGTCTATTTTAAAAAAAGCACTATCGGTTGTAAAGTTCCGAATGTTTGAGCATTCTAAAGAACGAAGGAGCATATCGAAGAAAAGTTTGTACAGTTTTTTCTGTACGTACTTTACGAACAGTTTTTTTGTTTGAAATGTAAGCAATGCTTCTGTTACAATTAATTTTGTCATTAACCGTTCAGGATGTACAGAATTATGATTTTTATACTCAATCCATCATGCAACATGGGGTTAATACCAAGCAAAGTATAGAAAGAAGAGGTGTATGTATGACGATTTTGGAAGTCAAAAATGTCAGCAAACTCTTTGGTCCTCACGCAGAGCAAGGTGTTCCGCTCCTGGAGCAAGGCTGGGGCAAGGAAAAGCTGGCCAAAGAAAAACAGATTACTGTTGGTGTTAATAAGGCCAACATGGAAATTAAGCAAGGTGAAATTTTCGTAATTATGGGGTTATCAGGTAGCGGCAAGTCCACTTTGGTGCGAATGCTAAATCGCTTGATTGAGCCTACCTCCGGTGAAATTCTGGTCCACGGCAAAGATCTCCGTAAGATGAACAAAGAACAACTCCGCGAAGTTCGTCGTAAAACCATCAGTATGGTTTTTCAAAAGTTCGCCCTGTTCCCACATCGGACTGTATTGGAAAATGTAGAATACGGTCTTGAAATTCAAAAGGTAGATAAAGCACAACGCCAGGAAAAGGCACAACAAGCGCTGGAACTGGTTGGTCTTAAAAACTGGGGCGATAAGATGCCCGATGAGTTAAGTGGCGGTATGCAGCAGCGTGTCGGTCTGGCACGGGCACTCGCGAATGACCCTGAAGTTCTCCTGATGGATGAAGCATTCAGCGCATTGGATCCTCTCATTCGCCGTGACATGCAAGATGAGCTGCTGGAGCTTCAAGATAAAATGAAGAAAACAATTGTCTTTATTACCCATGATCTGGATGAAGCGCTGCGGATTGGTGACCGGATTGCATTGATGCGGGACGGAGTGGTCGTGCAAATTGGTACACCGGAAGAAATTATGATCCAACCAGCTAACTCTTATGTAGCCCGCTTCGTCGAGGATGTGGATCTGTCCAAAGTATTGACGGCTGCTCATGTCATGCTTCGTCCAGAAACCATCACGATGGACCGCGGTCCGCGTGTAGCTCTGGAATTGATGCGGGAGCGTGGGATTTCCAATCTATTCGTCATTGATCGCACCAAAAAGCTACTGGGTGTTATTAATGCCGAGGATGCTGTTCATGCTCTGCGCAACAATCTGAAGATTGAAGATATTTTAATCACTGACGGACCGCAGGTGACTGCTGAAACTGTCATTAATGATTTGTTTGAAATTACAAGCTCGTCCAAGGTGCCACTGGCTGTCGTCGATGACAAGCAGAAGTTGCTGGGCGTTATCGTCCGTGGAGCTTTACTGGGTGCACTAAGTGGAGATGTACCTACTACAAAGGAGGTGAATGCCCATGATACCGAAACTGCCAATCGCTGAGTGGATTCAATCCATTGTAGACTGGATGGGTATTCATCTGGCTGGATTGTTTAATGTTATTTCTTCGGTTATTGAAGCCGTAGTAGGCTTTTTCTCTGGCTTGTTTATGCTTCCGCACCCTCTGGTGTTCATCGTGATCATCGGAATTATTGCCTTTATGATTGGGCGGGTGCAGCTTACACTGTTTACTGTCATCGGCTTCCTGCTGATTGATAATCTCGGCTATTGGAGTGAAACGATGAATACGCTCGGACTAGTCATCACGTCTGCGCTTGTATCCATTGTTATCGGGATTCCGATCGGAATCTGGTGTGCATACAGTAAATCAGCATCACGCATTATCACGCCTTTACTTGATTTTATGCAGACGATGCCTGCGTTCGTGTACTTACTCCCGGCGGTTACCTTTTTCAGCTTGGGTGTTGTACCAGGTGTTATCGCATCAGTTATCTTTGCGATCCCCCCAACCATTCGCATGACCAACTTGGGGATTATGCAAGTATCGGATGAGCTGGTTGAAGCCTCTGATGCATTTGGTTCGACATCGGCGCAAAAGCTGTTTAAAGTACAGCTGCCACTGGCATTGCCTACCTTAATGGCTGGTATTAATCAGACGATTATGCTGTCACTGTCCATGGTTGTTATTGCTTCCATGATCGGTGCGGAAGGTATCGGTGCAGTGGTGTATCGTGCTGTGACCCAGCTGCAAATTGGTAAAGGTTTTGAAGCCGGCTTGGCTGTGGTCGTTCTGGCTATTGTGCTTGACCGCTTTACACAAAACCTGTTTAAACCGACGAAAAAAAGCAAAAGTCGTGTATCCAGCAAGCAAAAGGTATGGATCACCTCAGCAGTTACAGCAGTTATTCTGATCGCTGGCGCATCTCAATATTTTGTTGGAACTGATCATTCCGCTGCTGGTAAAGGTAGTGCTGCTGCCAATCCGATTGGTGCAGAGGTTGATTATAGAATTATCGGTATTGATGCCGGGGCAGGCATTATGAAGTCGACGGCTAAAGCAATTCAAGACTACAATTTGTCTGATTGGAAGCTAGTCGAGGGTTCTGGTGCGGCCATGACAGCCACACTGGACAAAGCCATCAAAGCGAAAAAACCGATCATTATTACCGGTTGGACTCCTCACTGGATGTTCAACAAGTATGATCTCAAATATTTGGAAGACCCTAAAAAGTCTTATGGTGAAGCTGAGGGTATTCATACGATTGCCCGCAAAGGTTTGCAGCAGGATGCTCCTACTGCTTATGAGTTTCTAAAACGTTTCAAATGGACAGCGGAAGATATGGGTGAAATGATGGTTGCTATCCAAGGCGGAACCAGTCCAGAGCAAGCTGCCAAGGATTGGGCAGAGAAACATGCCGACAAGGTTCAGGAATGGACTCAAGGACTGCAAACTGTCAATGGCGATACCTTTAAGCTAAGCTATGTAGCTTGGGATTCGGAAATTGCGAGTACGAATTTGCTGAAATATATAATGGAAAACAAATTGGGTTATAAAGTAACCGCACTGCAAGTTGAAGCAGGTCCTATGTGGACGGGTGTCGCTAGTGGTGATGTAGATGCCTCCCCGGCTGCATGGCTGCCGTTAACGCATGCGGATTACTGGACTAAATACAAAGATAAGCTCGACGACCTAGGTGCGAATATGACTGGTGTTAAAACCGGGTTGGTCGTTCCAGCTTACATGAATGTTAAATCAATTACTGAATTGCAGGGGAACGGAGCCGAAGCGGCTCCGGCTTCCGCCGCTACTGGGGACTTTGGCAAGGAGGTCGGCTACCGTATTGTCGGTACCGACCCTGGCGCCGGACTGATGAAGCTGACTGCTAAAGCTATCAGTGACTATGGATTGTCTGACTGGAAACTGCTTGAAAGCTCTGGAGCTGCTATGACCGCTACACTGGATAAAGCTATCAAAGCCAAGCAGCCTATCGTTGTAACCGGTTGGACTCCTCACTGGATGTTTAACAAGTATGATTTGAAATACTTAAAAGACCCTAAAAAAGCATACGGTGATAAAGAAGAAATTCATACCATTGCCCGCAAAGGGTTGAAACAGGATGCTCCTGTGGCTTATGAATTTCTAAGCCGTTTCAAGTGGACTGCTGAAGATATGGGTGAAGTGATGATCGCAATTCAAGATGGTACTCCCCCACAGCAGGCTGCCAAGAACTGGGCTGATAAGTATCCTGATAAGGTACAGGAATGGATCAAGGGCTTGCAGCCCGTCAACGGCGATCCCCTGAAGCTGAGCTACGCTGCTTGGGATTCTGAAATTGCCAGTACGAACGTATTGAAATATGTATTAGAACAAAAATTGGGCTATAAAGTAACAGCGCTGCAAGTGGAAATCGGTCCTATGTGGACAGGCGTGGCTGGCGGAAGTGTAGATGCTACCGCAGCCGCCTGGCTTCCATTGACGCATGCTGATTATTGGGCTCAATATAAGGATAAAGTAAATGACATCGGAACCAGCATGACTGGCGTTATGTCCGGACTTGTCGTTCCATCCTATGTACCGATTGATTCTATTGAGGATCTTAAAACGCAATAATACTTCTTCCACTTTTAAATTATACTAGTAAATAAAAGGCAGATCAGGGTTACTCCTGATCTGCCTTTTTGATTAAAATTGCTCTCAGCCTTTAAGTGTAAATCCTTCTTGTACGGGCATATCGGCATGCTGTGCTGTCGTCTGATGCTGCCTAAAGAATAACGGATAGATCACGAAGGCCACCAGCAGACTCACACAACCAATGACGCCCAGAGCAATCAAATCCTTAAAGATGTAGGTGATATCCAGTCCCTTGAGAGTAATGTTCCGTACAGCGTCCAAATAATACGTTAATGGCAATATTTCAGCAAGTCCTCGCAAGAAGCCGGGCATTGCTTCCAATGGCCACGTATAGCCTGACAGCATAAAGGAAGGAACAGCAATGAGCATCAGAGTTTGTGTCGCATCCACTCTGGTCTTGGAAAAGAGACTGAACAGGAACCCTAATCCACACAAAGCAAAGTTAAAGACCAACGACACCAAAATCAATGGTAGTACCTGTCCCCTAAACGGAATATCGAAGCATAGAGCGCTAATACTGAATACAGTCAGCACATTGAAAGCTCCCGCCGCATAATAGGGTGCCAGCTTGGCAATAGCCAAGCGCCACGGGGTATTTTTCCATGCGCCAAATCTTCCCCAAGTCCCTGCTTCCTTATCCCGCGTGCAAGACAACGCAATACCTAGCAGCAAACACTGCTGGAGAGCCGCAGAAATAACCCCCAACGGCATGAAAAGCTTATAATCATATACCGGGTTAAATAGCACTCTGGATCGGAACGGGATGGTAGTCAGCGTCGAGGCAGCCTGATCGGCGTTCATCCCTTTTTGCTTCATGGAATTAAGCGATACTCCCGCGCTCACGCTACTAATGACCTGATTGGCAATCCGACTGGCACTATTGGAATACATCATATTACTGCCGTCAATCAGCGTAAGCACAGGTGGATTTTCCCCATGCTTAAGCCGAGTGGTAAAGTTGTCGGGAATGACAATTCCGACCTTAGCTTCCCCAGTCTCCACCTGGCGGACTACATCATCCTGATTGGTCACTTGCCGTGTAACGGCAAATGAATCAGTCGCATCGAACGCCTGAATAATCTGGCGACTAAGCTGCGAATTATCTCCGTCATACACCGTGACAGGCATCTCGGTAATCCGCTGATGCGAATACAGGAAGCCGAATAGTATCGTATACACTATTGGTGTAATCAGCAGAATTGCCATAAAACGGCGGTCCCGGAAGATACTCAGCCATTCCTCGCGAAACACATCGCGGATACGAAGTCTTTCCTGTGAATCCTGCATATTATTGCGCCCCTTTGCCTGTAAACAGAACCGTGGAGCCTGTTGGAACCGAAGCCGCAAGATCCGGTAATGCTACCTTCACACCAAAGGAACGGACATCCTTATCACCAGAACTTTGGCTCGGTTTTTGAATAGCAAAATCTGCAGCCGATTCTAACAGAATGACTTTACCCTTCAGCTCCTTGCCACCTGACAGTAATTTAATTTGAACTGTATCCCCTGCTTGAAGACCGTTCAGAGACGTTTCCGGTACATAGAATTTAGCCCAACGCTGTGTGGATGTTTCAATGGTATAAACCGGGAATCCTGCGCTAGCCATCTCACCCAAGCTAAGCGACTTGGATTTTATGATCCCATCCTCAGACGCACGCAGCGTAGTATAGCTCAAATAGGTCTGAGCCTCCTGGAGTGCAGCTTCCGCTTGGGCTACCTGTGCATTGGCACCTTCAACCGCAGATTGTGCCTGCTCTACCGTCGATTGCGCCGCCTTCACAGCGGATTGCGCTTGCTCTACTGAAGCCTGAGCAGCTTTGACATCTTCCTGTTGCACAGCAACTTTGCCTGCTCCTGCCTGTGCTTCCTTCACTGCAGCCAAGGCTTGACGGTATTGAGCTTCAGCTGCCGTAATTTCCTCCTTACGGCTTCCCTCCCGTGCCATATCCAATTTTTGCGACTCTGCATTATACTTGGCCACTGCCTGTTGATGTTCCAATGTCGCTTGATCCAACGAGGCCTGAGTTGCTGCACCGGCTTCTTGAAGCTTTTTGGCACGCTCCAGATTTTTAACGGTCAGGTCCAGCGTTTCCTTAGCTACCTTCACAGATGCTTGCAATTGCTCAAGCTCCTGTGGTCTTGCCCCGCTCTTGAGGGCATCCAGTTTTGCTTTGGCGGCGTTAGAAGCTGCTTTGGCCTGTTCAATCTGGCTGGAGGAAGCCTCAGCCGTCACACTGACCGCTGTCGTGCCTTGGCTCTTCTTGGCCTGAGCGGCGCTCACGGTAGCCTGCGCCTGACCTACTCCTGCTTGAGCCTGCAATACGCTGGCTTTCGCTTTGGACACATTGCTCTTGGCTGCCAGCAATGCAGCCTGTGCTTGCTTCACCTTATCTTCCAGCTCACGGCTTTCCAAATGGGCTAGCACTTGCCCTTTTTTTACCTTGTCGCCCTCATTCACCAGCATCTGATCAATACGTCCTGCCATCTTAAAGCTGGCATTGAGCGTATCTGATTCTACATAAGCCGTAGGGATAGAAGAAGACTCATCTGCGGACAAGCTACTGCTCCCTCGTGGTAAGGCAGTCAAAGCATAGATTCCTACAGCGATTAAAATAATGAGTACGATATAAATCGCATATTTTTTAGCTTTCATGTTCTCATCACTCCACTTATCTATTTATTTAATGTTGCATACCCAGCGCGTTACATACAAATACTTCGATACTTTCGCGAACTTCCTGCGGATTCATCGTTTCGCCCCATACCATCGACCGCATCGGAGTAAAAATGTAAATGCCAAATAAACAATTTGCAGTCGTTTTTGCATCCAACTTACTCGAAATTTTCCCATAGAACTTGCCGGAATCAATCTCTGCCTCCATAAAATCAAAATAGTCTGCCAGCACCTGCCTAATATTAAAATGCTGTTCCTGCGAGACCCATCCCTTACTGACTAATAGACGGCAAAAATCCGGCTCTCTCCCAATGAACTCAATATGTACTTGGATCAGCTTGTGAACCCTCACTTCTACCTGATCCATAGGAATCTGAGCCATCGCTTCATGGATATCCTGGACAAAACGCTCCATCCCCATCTTCAAAATGTAAATGTACAATTCTTGCTTGTTTTTAAAATTGTAGTACAGGGTTCCTTTGGCTATGCCACATACCTTGGCAATTTCCTCCATATTTGTTTCATTAAAACCTCGTTCGGAAAAAGCCTTGAGTGCGCCGTTAAAAATAATTTCCTTCGTTTGCTGTTTCATGCTTCCTCCTTTTTTGAACTGACCGTCCAGTACAAAAATTATGTATTTATTATAAGCCCATTTTCAGTTATCCAGCAATAGGAAATGTGTAAAAATGACTATTTTAGACACTTCGTCTAAACGATCATTCTAAAACAGGAATGCAAAAACGGATCGAATAAGTGAGGGGGTCACTCATTCGATCCGTTATTTCATAAAATCGGCTAATAAGGGGGCACATCCTATGGATTATCAGCCGATTTTAAGGGAGGGCCGACTATTTCTTCACCGTTTGATTGTATTGCGCAATTTTGCCTGTAATTTCTTGTGCAGCTTGGTCCAGCGCCTGTTTTGGCTGCTGCTGGCCACTCAGAACAGCTTCGATCGCACCTTCGACGATTTGACGCGCTTCTGGGAATACGCCCATCACTGCGCCTTGTGTAGCAGTGGATTGTGCCGATGCATGCAATTGGTCAACGGCTGTCTGAAATTGCGGATATTTTACCATGTTATCTTTGAGTACCTTCTCGTCATAAGCTGCTTTCGTAATCGGGAAGTACCCGGTGTTCACACTCCATTGTGCCTGTACTGCTGGAGAAGCGACGAATTTAATGAACTCCCATGCTGCCTTTTGCTGGGCTTCAGGCTTGTTGTTCATGATGTATAAGCTCGCGCCACCTACAACCACGCCGCCTTCTTTTGCTTCATTGGCTCTTGGCAGGAATCCTGTGCCTACTTCGAATTTATCGCCAACCTGCTCCACAATATTACGCAGCGAAGCGGTGGAATCCAGCGTCATTGCAATTTGTCCTGCGGAAAAAGCCTTTGCCGTATCGTCCGAGTTACGTCCTAAATTGGATACGACCTTTTCATCGATCATTTTCTTCCACCATGTCAGCGTTTTTACACCAGCATCCGAATTCAGCAAGGATTCCGTAGCTGCTTGCTCACGTCCGTTGCCGTTATTCACATAGTCCGCATTCTGATTGGCAAACAGTTGCTCCATAAACCAGCCGTAGATGGCAATGGATGCACCGGATTTACCATCCTTGCTCAAGGCTTTGGCAGCTTTCTCGAATTCATCATACGTTTTCGGAGGATTAGCTGGGTCAAGTCCTGCGGCTTTGAAAGCATCCTTGTTGTAATATAAAATCGGGTTTGACGTATTGAACGGCATCGCGTTTAATTTACCATCAATCGTGTAGTATCGTGTAATATTCGGTTCAAGCTGCGACAAATCGAACTTATCTGCATCAATAAATTGTTGTACAGGCGTGATCATTTTAGAGTCGATCATGAATTTACTACCGATTTCGTATACTTGAATGATGTCCGGTCCGCTATTAGAACCCAGCGACGCTTTCAGCTTGTTCAAGCTGTCATCATATTTACCTTGATATACTGGCTCTACCTGAATGTCCTTATGACTAGCGTTAAAGTCAGCAGCGATCTGCTTGATCGCCTTTTCACCGTTGCCGGACATTGAATGCCACCAAGTCAGTTTTATAGGTGAAGCCGCTGCAGCCCCATCATTACCATTACTCGGCTTCTCCGCCGCTGTATTGTTGCTACAACCTGCTGCAACTACCATAGCAGTCAGAATAAGCAGGGTCAAAGCACTTTTCAAACGAAAAAATCTCATAATCTCTCTTCTCTCCCTTTGATTAAATGATTCTTGAATGAAATGTTCGTACTCTTGTGCGTTAAAGCTTTGTATATAGGCTGCTTGCGCAGGTGTTGCTGTCTTTTGCATCTATGATTAGCCTTTAAGCGCACCCGCTGCCATTCCACGCACCAGCTGTTTGAGTCCAAAGATCAGCAGGAGCAGAGACGGTAAAATGACAAGTGCTGTACCCGCAAACACCAGATTCCATGAAGTCGATTCCTGAAACTCCAGCATGGATATGCCGATCTGTACGGTACGCATATTCTCGCTATTTGTGACCAGTAAAGGCCAGAGATATGAATTGTACATGTTCAGGAACGAATACACAGCCAGTGTTCCGAGTGCAGGACGCGATAACGGAAGCACATGGAACAGGAAATATCGGATATGTCCGCACCCATCCATACGAGCAGCCTCGAACAGTTCCTTGGGAAGCTGGAGGAAAAATTGTCTTAACAGGAATGTTCCAAATGCCGTCGCCAGAAATGGAACCGTCAATCCTTGATATGTATCAAGCCAGTTCCAGCTTCGCACCGTCAGATAGTTAGGAATAATGGTAACTTCCCAAGGGATCATCATTGTCGCGACAAACATGCTAAAAATGAAGTTTTTTCCCTTGAATTCCATTTTGGCAAAGGCATAGGCCGCCAGGCTGGCTGTAATCAGTTGTCCGATCATCGTCAGACCCGAAATGAGAAAGGTGTTGCCGATAAAGGCTGCAATCGGAACGATTTCAAACACTTCAGTGAAATTGGCCATATGAAAGGAATGCGGGAAAAAGCTTGGTGGGTAAGCGCTCGCTTCCTCCGGTGACATGACCGCCATAAAAAATGTATAAATCACCGGATACAAAATCAGAGCGGCTGCAATCGTAAGCAGCACATACAGTAATGTTGAATTCAGGTGTTGTTTCATTGGTAATGCACCTTTCTTTCCACCCATTTAAACTGAATCATCGTAAGCACCAAAATGACGGCGAACAAGACAATCGCCTGCGCACTCCCTGTTCCGAACCGGAAATTAACGAAAGCTTCCTGATAAATGGAATATACAAATACATTTGTACTGTTCACCGGACCGCCTTTGGTCAAGATATTAATTTGGGCAAAAGACTGGAAGGCACCAATGATAGAAACTACAGTCACAAAAAAGATCGTCGGTGATAGCAGCGGCATAGAGATACGCCAGAACGTGACCAACGGTCCGGCTCCGTCCATTTTGGCACTTTCGTACATGTCGTCTGGAATCCCTTGAAGTCCGCTCGATAAGATAATGTAATTGAAGCCAAGATTCATCCAGATGGTCATTATGGCTACGGAGAACAGCGCCCAATCCGGGCTAGTCAACCACGGAACTGGATTGATATGGAACAGGGAAAGCACATAGTTGAACATTCCCAGTGTGGGATGGAAAAGAAATTTCCAAATGACCGCAGATGAACCCACCGACAACACCATCGGTAGCGAGAAGGCAAATTGGAAGATACGCATCCCACGTAACTTACTGTGTGTAAGGGCAGCGAGTACCAGCGCCAGTAAAATACCCACAGGTACCGTCAATACCGCAAAAAGCAGCGTGACCTTAATCCCCTGTAGAAACTGACCTGAGCTGAAAAGCATAGCAAAGTTATCGAACCCCACATAATCTGCAACGTTTCCTGCGGGATCTGTAGAATGTAAGCTGAGATAAACGGACTTTATCATCGGATAAAACATAAATACAGCAAACAAAATAAGCGATGGAGCCAAAAAGGTATACGCCAGCGCGTTTTCGCGCAGTCTTTGAATTTTTAGCGAACCCGTGCGTATGCGAGCTTTAGACGATGTCCGTTGCTGGCTCCTCGTCCCCAGTCCCAAAGATTTGTTAAGTTCACCCAAAACGGAACGCCCCTTTCTTTTAAACCAACCTCAGTAAGTGTATCGTTTTGATGTAAAGGGAACATCAAGTGGACTGGAGTAAAATGTTAATGTTTTTACTCTTTGTAAAACCAATCCTAATTGGGTACTCGCACAAGGGCACAGGCTCCTGCATACGATATATCATTATTATGAGTATGGAGGTCAGAGGCGAATGTCGTACAATACCGTCAGTCCGCAAACTTTATATCAAGCTAGACCGGAATTCCAACAAGAACTTAAAAAAGTTCGCGATCAATTGCATTATCAATTGAGCCCCTACATGAATCACACGGTTAGGGTACAAACGATGGATCATCATGTGTATGAAGGAACGATTGTGCACATGGATGCGGATCATTTGTATCTGAGAGTCCCTCAGCAGTATCGCTCCCCCTCCTCAGGCATTCCGGCCCCTGATCGTTCCTATGCCTACAACAATGTCATTCTGCCGCTGGTGCTATTTAATTTGTTGGTTATAGTCCTGTTGAGCTAGCGCTTAATCCATGCAATCTGTCTAACTAAAAGACAAAAAACCTCCAAATCCGTAAGGAGCCTAGCCTTGGCACATTACGAAGTTGGAGGTTTTAGTTATTTGTATCCTTATAATCATTAGTTCTCACAGGAGATGCCTGCTTCCTGCTCTAGTACGCTACAAAACGCTCTATACGATCATCATTCGGCAGGTGGCAGAACACCTCATTTACACCCTGATTGATCAACAGGATGCTCCCCTTAGTATCTGACAATTCCTTTTCCAGCTTAGCCAGCGAAATATGGTGATAATTAATGAACTTGACCCAAGGAATACCCAAAGTGCAGGAATAAAAGATGATTCGTTGGGACGTTACGGCCAGCATTCCACAAAGCGGTATCTTCTCAGAGCTTTGCTGCAAATCATACGTACACCTAATACTGGATCGGATGTGTTCGCCAGCTTCCAACGTCAGACTAATGGCTCGCAGCTCTTTTTCATCTGTTTTCATCCCGTCTCATCTCCTGTTCGAAGTTCAGGAACGAGTCGCAGCTCCATGAAACTTCAGATCAGCTTTAGCGGCTTATCTCGTTGACCTCTTCCATTTTTCGTCAGATTAAGAACTGGACAATGACCGATCTTCACTGCACATTAAAACCAAGGATGGATATGTACAACTTAACATGGGCACAGGATGTTATCAACAAGCAAGCTAGCACTGTTATTGAGCAAAATTCGGCGATGTGTGTCTTTTATATGCTAGCTTTTACCTCACAAACTATACTAATAGCAGGCCATATTAGCCTCATGCCTACAAGGATGATACAATGAAGGGACATTGTATGGAAGGTTTAATCTATCTCAGGATAATTTCCCCACTCCTTACATGACGGATTGGAGAGAGCAAAAACAAGCTCTGTCTAAATCAATCAGTGCCAAGCCTACATCGTATAAGATCAAGTACAAAACTAATCTCTTGCTCCTCTGGATGCTTCCTATATTAAACTCGCTTGTCATTTCATAAAAAGGCTTCCCGAGTTTATTTAACTTGGAGGAAGCCTTTTTATCTATCTCGCTTGTAAATGAAATATTTAAGGAAAACACCAACAAATTATTTAATTAATATGTTTGTAATTGTGAGGTTGCTGAGCTGTTGTTAACATATAAAAATAATTTGTATGTAGAACTAAAGTAACCATTTACTTTAACCCAAGTAAATGACAAGGTTGCACGAGCAGGTCTTGAGTCAGTCTGTTTAGGTTGATCCACAACTAAGTTTTCGCCACTTGAGTACCCTGCCATTATATCAATATAAGGATCATAAGCGTCTGATATATAGCTATAGCCACCTTGAACTAGTGTGTAATCAGCAAAAAATCTTGCTTTAACGTAAGAGGTTTCTTCTCTTACTGTTGCATTTGTAAATGTTCTATAACCACTTCCTCCTGAGGCATAGCCCCCTGATACGTCATTTGGAGTGATAACATGTTCTTCTTTTATTTTCGCATTTGTAAGATCTATTGTTGACTGAATTACGGAACCATCAGGAAATGTAGTTCGTTGTATTTTCAAACCATCTGGTGACTCTACTTCACTTGTAATACCAGTACCTCTTTTTTCTGGATTATCAGAATCAGGAAGTTCACCAGCCTTCATTTTTTCTATTAGACTTTGCTGTACTTCTTTAGAAAGACCCAAGTCATTTAAATGTTCAGATATCTTATCTAGATCCTGACTTGAAAATGAAACAGAAGGGACCTCACTTGCAAAGCTAACAGGTGCAACTGAAAGTAAAAGAGAAGCGGACAATATTGCAGATGCTACAACTTTTTTTCATCTTCTTCCTCCTTTAATATGGTATGATGCTACTGAAGATTTACATATTATAGATTTATATGTCAAATAACATTAAAATTGGAGGTATATTCTATGTTCGATGAATTATTTCTTCATGAAATGTCTTTAGTTTTTCTCTTAGGAAGTGAGTTACTTCTCTTCATTTTTGCTCTTATTTTTATTATTTGCACTTTTAAAAATAACAAAGCATTACATCAATTGGATGAGATTTTGGCAGAAACAACACACCTAATAAAATCGAAATAAAGGAGAGGATTCTGATAGGGACCTGGACTATATCTGTAACCATAATCTACTGGTTCTGCTTTATTCATATTTTTATATGTTCATGTGCGTTGATCTACCTCTTTAAAACAAGAAAAACAAATAAATTATTTCAAAGAAAAATAGAGCTGCTCAGTAAGCATTTAGAAATATTAAGAGAAGAGCTTAAAAAAAAATATTAATTTGCAAGACGAGGTACTAATATTAGATGCTATTCAGCTACCTCGAAAAGTTTAACTTAGCTATCTTGAGGGATGTGTAATCTTTTTTAAACAAAATCGCCAACAAGACCTCTCATAAGTTCAATTAACTCATGAGAGGTCTTGATATACTTCAGAGGGAGAGCAGAAGTTTCCTTGTTACATTATGCTACACTCTTGGACTTAGTCTCATTAATTACCGTATTTAACCTTATGACCTGTTCTAGGGCTTATATCCTCCAGTACCACACTTCTCTTCATCAGGTCTAATATGCTAATTTTCAGAAATGAGGAATGGTATACGCTTCTTCTTGGCAAGCTAATGTGAGAATACGTCAGAACGGAGAAGAAGCCTGATGAAATATAACCGTTTGCTATGCGCTGGAATCGCTGTTTCTTTGCTGTGTATTAGTTCTTGCCCCACTGCATACACGAATGCACAAAACACATCATATGCCTCCCCCGCTCCTACAAAGGGAAGAGCCTATTACGAAGAACGGGGCGACATTGTATGGGAAGTTCCTACCCATCGTAAGCTTATCGCTCTCACATTCGATGACGGACCGGACGAAAGCAATACGCCTGCCATTCTCGATTTACTTCAAAAATATGATGCGAAAGCGACCTTTTTTGTCGTTGGCAGTCGTGTAGAAAAGCTGCCACACCTTGTAAAACGGGAACGAGAGGAAGGACATGAAGTTGGCAATCATACCTTCCTTCATTCATCCTTTCAATATATCTCCCGCAACAAAGCTCTGTCCGAATTGGACCAAGGTCAGACGAGCATCGTTCAGGCAACTGGTGCGGGGACCCATCTATTTAGACCACCAGGCGGCTCCTATAACGATTCACTCGTCAAGTTATCCAAGGAGAAGGGGCTAAAAATTATTTTATGGTCCTGGCATCAGGATACTCTAGATTGGCGAAAGCCTGGTGTACACCGTATCGCAGATAAGGTGCTTCGCAACGCCCGTAACGGCGACATTGTCCTCATGCATGATTATGTACATCAAAGTACACAAACCGTTGAAGCCTTGAAGATTATTCTTCCTGAGCTCAAGAAAAGAGGTTATTCCTTCGTCACTGTATCTGAATTACTCTCTAATCGAGAAAAGCCGGATGGGCTGATTGAGGTGAATAAGTGAAAGAGCAAGGAAAGTGGGCTCGCCGTTGACTATGCAAAAAGTATGCAGGAACGAAATGGGAATTAGGTAATACAAAAGACCTCTCACAAGTTTATTTAACTTGTGAGAGGATAAATCCCAACCTCAATAGTGAGCACCACATCTTATTTTACAGCTATACCGTTCAGTTCAATGTTTTGGAGGCCAGCCATTGCATCATCGTTGTTTTCTTTCCGTTAATCACCTTCGATACTTCGTTGTTATACACGTAAATCCAGGACCAGTGGCCATTGTATTCATACGGTGTTTTATCACTCTTCTTGTACAAACCAGAAGTATCCACTACGTTATCAAATAAAGACATATGGACATCCTTTGCTCCGGCATTCACTAAACGGTTGTAGGTCGGAATCATATAATCGTTGGGTGGAACCACAGTATCGGTTTGGGCAGCCACAAACCAGATCGGCAGGTCCTTCATATCGTTAATTTGTTCGTCGGTGATTAGGCTATCCTTTAAGGCTTCACACGCCACCACGGCTGCTGCAAAATAGTCTTTATAATCACGGATCAGCAACATAGTCATATATCCGCCGTTGGAGTCTCCACCAATGTAGATTCGATCTGTATCAATGTCTTTGTTTTTGGCCACGTATTCCTTAATTAAGGACATCAATGCTTGCTCGTACTTCGAGGTTCCGTCTCCAAAGCCTGTAAAACCATCCATCCAGTAGGTTGGAGTCTGAGGTGCCAGCACATAAGCCCCGCCAAAATACGATTGAATATCCTTAGAAGCAAAATTCGCTGCTTTATTACCCGAAATCGGAATCGTCGGATCTGTACCTCCCTCTCCCATACCGTGCAGCCAAATCACCAAAGGGTTTTTCACCTTGTCTTTTGCCGGTGCATAGCTCGCGTAGGTTAAAGTAACCCCATCAGAAGTAGCTTTACCAGTTGTAAATTGATCAACCAGCTGCCGTATCTCTCCTGCAGAGGTATCAATCTTCAAGCCGGAAATCGTGCCTGATTTGGTTTTTATAGTTTTTTGCTGCGTGATCGTATATTTGTTATCATTCCATGCGTTAAACCCTGAACCCGCCGCATCATAATGAATGGCAGAGCTTAGAGTTACCGCTGGGCCGATTTCCATTTCCAACACAACGTAGCTTCCTGTTTTACTTACAGGGTTGCCACTTTTGTCCGATACATAGGCCTTGGTGACCTTCCGGTTGCCTTTCTCAACAAAGGAATTTACCAACCTATTGTCGCTTCTTTCCACATATACCTTAAATGTATCCTTGGTTATCGCATCTTTGGGTACCGGCTTCCCCAGATTAACAATGATCTTCGTAATGGTTGCTCCCCAATCCTTCACCTCCGCAACCGTCCGGTATGAAGTAGGCTGCATCTTGGCATCCTTGGCAGCCCATGCACCGTTGCTGAATACAAGGGTCGTACCGACAGCTAAAGTGAATAACATAGTTGTTTTAGCAACCTTTTTAAACTGTTTAAACATGATGTCTTACCTCCCAGATCCATTGATAAAACGCTTACATTATTAATTTTAATGATTTTTTTATTTTCATCCTGCCTTTTATTAGCCTAATTCAGGTCAATTACTGACTCCTTGCTTTAGAACGCCTCTTGTGCTTTTTACGATATTGATGCGGTGTCGCTTGATAAACCTTTTTAAATACCCTGGCAAAAGACTTCTCGTTTGGAAATCCGTGTTCCAGCGCAATTTGTATAATAGAATGGTCCGTATTCATAAGAACACGGAAAGATTTCTCCAGACGGATGGCATTGATATATTGAAATAGCGTCATACCTACATGCTTTACAAAAAAACGGGACAAATATTCGGGAGACAATCCAAAAACCTGAGCTATGGAATCCAGGGATAGACTCTGATCGTAATTTTCTTTGATATAATCGGTTATCAACGTCAGTCGCTCCAAATATTTATGAGTGTTAAAGCCAGAGATCGATTCGTTGTCAATTTTAAAATGCATTAATAAAAGGTACACCAGTTTATAAGATAGCGACGTTAGATGGATATGTACCAAAGGGTCATTGTGCTGGTTGAGGTAAGCTACAAATAATGTGTTTAACAGATCACGCAGCTCCTTAAAATGCTGTAATCTCTGCTCATTGGTTTCGAAAATGGATATACAATCGAATGAAATGGGATTACTGTCCTTAGTATTTTCTCGAATAAATCCAGAAGGAATCAAAACGGTTATAGCCTCTCTACCTTTGCCCTTAGCCACAGAAAAGGAATGAATAGCATTCGAATTAATGAGCACAATATCTCCTTCTTGGGAGCTATAATTCATGCCATCTATATAGATATTGTCAATTCTCCCTGAGAGTACATAAGATATTTCGATGCTGTCGTGCCAATGCCTAGGTATGTATGCTGGTTCATTGGAGGAATGAACTATAATTTTTAATGGAAAATGATTGTCTGCCTGGACCAGCTCATATTTGTATTCCAAGTTTGTCGCTCCTCTCAGATGTGAACATAATACCTCCCTCTCTCCATAAACAAAAAAACCTAAGATAACAAAATACATAAGATCCTTGGATCTTAACATTTTGTTCCTTAGGTTTTGCCTGCGTAACAGTAACAATCCTAGTGCTATTCATTCTCATTTAACTAAGCTAAGTATATAGAGGGTTGAAATTCATGTCAACGCTTTCATGCAAGGCGTTCAACCTCCCAACAAAAAAGAACGAGCTTCTATAGCCCGTCCCTTTATTTATGATCCTGTTTTTTGAACTTTGAAGATCATATTTAAACCAAATCCAATCAGCACGAGTCCCGTGGCCTTATCGATAATATTCTGAACTTTGGGTGACATTAACCATTTTCTTATGTAATTTAACAATAATACGATTGTAGTAAACCATAAAATCGAAAGTAGAGCGTAAAGAGAACCCATCAGTAAAAACTGCAAACTGGGATTATAACCTGGTATTACACCCGCATATTTGACTACTTCAAATGCTACGGCTGACTTTATTAATATGAAAGAAAGCCATCAGCCATATTTCAATACCTAACATTCATCCTTTTGAAGCTAATGTGCAATTCGATCACTGTTGTATCCGACTCAAAAGGATGCTCCCAATAAAACTGGCGCGGATGCCATGGTAATGTGCTTCCATTTGCGGACCCGACTTTCAGGAACAGAAAGAGCAGCGGTGATATCCTTAAATCGCATCGTCCCGCTGCTCTCCAACTACATGTGTCTGACTTTGTCCCGTTCAGGACTTCTCTCTCTAGGCATTATGCATTTCACTGCCTCTATAGCTTAGGTCTCTGAATAATTAGACAAACTGACTGGATAAAAGACATAAACCTTAAGCCATTTGCTGAATAAGCTACTACTAAGTAACAATATTAAGGCGTCAACTTTAATATTGTCATAGTTGTATTAATATTATTGTGCAACTGAGCAGGAGTTGCGTTGGCATTTACCAATTGTATTGTAGTTGGAACTGTTGTAACGGTTACAATAACTTCAGCTGCGGTAGGCCCCCCACCATTACCTGAGAAAGGTAAAGGTGTTATAGGAGTTCCGTTAACAGTGAGATTGAAGTCAGCATCACCTTGGTTATGAATAGAAAATGAGATGAAGTAGCTCCCCGTTTCGTTAATTGTTATCGTTGGGGATGGAGGAGTGAAAGTAAATGCACCTCCAACATTCGCTAAAACCCCAGTAAAGGTAATTGGTGTGTTACCCGGAACTGTGTCAGTCCCCGTGCCAGGATCTGCTCGGAAAACACTTAAGAAATCTGATATCCCGACGCCAGCAGGCCCTGCTGGTCCTGCTGGCCCCGTTGCTCCCGCTGGTCCTGCTGGTCCTATTGCTCCCGCTGGTCCTGCTGGTCCTGCTGGTCCTATTGCTCCTGCCTGTCCTGCTGGTCCTACTGCTCCTGCCGGTCCCGTTACTCCTACTGGCCCTGCAGGGCCGGGAATTCCTTGAAAACCTTGTAGTCCTTGCTGACCTTGAGCACCTGGAACTCCCTGTGGACCTGGCAGTCCTTGGGGTCCCTGCGGTCCTTGAGGTCCTCTAATCCCTTTAACAATGACCTTCGGCAAAACTTTGACCTTTTTAACTGCACATCTTCTAAATTTTCTCCGATGCATTCTCTTTTGCCAACAATAATGTCGAAACATAATTAATGGTCACCTCCAAAGTCTAGTCAAATTAGCTTATTGTGCAATTAACCAAAAAGATTGGGCTGTTGACTTCATCTAGGAAAAGATAGGCATAGGCCTGTCCGTATGCTCCAACTCGTTGACCATGATCTTGTACCGTTGGTGACCGTCCACTATGTTCCCGGTGCGTTCGTTCCAAATGATCGGGGCGATGTAACCAAACCTCACAATGGACTGCTTTAGCTTCTCTTATTCAACATCGCCCGGCTAAAGGTCAACCCGTGGGTTGTATGCTTTTTCAACAAAAAAAGAACTAGCTCAACAGCTAGTCCTTAATGATTGGTTTGAAAATCTATTATTTTTGGGTAAATGCGATTTTTAATCCGATAAGTGTAAATAACGAGCCTTGAATATAATTGATTTTTTTAGAAAAGGATGGATTTCTCCGTAGAAAGGAGCCTACTTTTCCAGCAAAAATACTTATCAAAATAAAAAGCACTAAAGTTTGCATTAAAAATACTACTCCAAGAACTAGCATTTGAGTAGAAACATTACCACTTCCTTGGTTTACGAACTGAGGGAGAAAAGCCAAGAAAAAAAGTGATATTTTGGGATTCAATACATTCATGATAACACCTTTTTTATACAATGATTTGTAATTTAAGGTATCTCCACTCTTAAGTTCAAAACTCGTATCTTTTGCTCTAAATGACTTATACGCCAAAAATAATAGATAAGCTGCTCCAGCGTATTTGATTACTGCAAACGCCAAGGAAGATTGATAAATTATTGCCGCGAGGCCGAAGGTTGCTGCAAAAATATGAACCAACAATCCCGTGCAAAGGCCTAAAGTAGTAAATATCCCTGCATTCCTACCTTTTGCTATGCTCTGTGTCAGTGTGAACACGTTGTCGGGGCCCGGCATAATGGTGAGAACAATTGCTGCTCCCAAAAAAGCTAATATAGTTTGAAGCTCCACAAAACTTCCCCCTTTGGATAATTTGAATATATACTACACCACAATAAAGGGATCTGACAATTGAGTTGATCGCAAAAGGACGCGCCCATTGTTGTATTCTCTGGATTCGGGTTGGAGTCATTACAATGCATACATATTCGTGCCCTGGGCTTTTCTTCATGAATTTGTTCCTATTCACATATTAAAGAAAATCAAAAAGGCCGACACATTGGTCAACCTCTGCATACCAGAAAACCTATTTTCTTTTTAATTTTCACCTGTGCGAGTTATCAATCAACCAGTATGTTAGAAACTATTAGAGCAAATGATCTAACGTAAACTGCCGAATTACATAAACTCTGCTGCAAGCTGCTTGAGCACTCATGGTGTAGCAATGGTATAAAAAAGGGCTCCCTCTCGGGAGCCCTTTAAATAGCGGGATTACAGGTTTTTGAGGCCCTTATTACATCATGCCGCCCATTCCGCCCATGTCAGGCATTGCAGCCTTTTCTGGTTCTGGCTTGTCAGCGATAACTGCTTCAGTAGTCAGGAACATAGCCGCTACGGAAGCTGCGTTTTTCAATGCATAACGAGTTACTTTCGCAGGGTCCCATGACACTTACTCCATATTAATATTATTTCCAGATAAATGTCGCAAAATTTGTCTTTTGCAACATTAACGATTTTTTAAAATTTTCAGTAGATGCGATTTTTTTATGGTATGAGTCATTTAAATAATGTAATAGCACTAATCCATCAAAAACCGTTCTCCACCTGACAAGAATGAAACGAATTATTAATTATAGTAATTAAACCTTGATCAATATCACGTGCTATCAGATGGCTTATTGAACGTTCTATTTGACTATTTTTTTTGCTTGAGGTTACTTGAAATGAAAGACTCATTCTCCCTAACAAGGAATTATCGAAAGCACTATAAACTTTGATCTCAGCAGATGCATTCTCATCAATTAAATTATAAATAGAATCACTCATGTTGTTTATTACTGTTATATGCTGTCTCTTTCCAAAAGAAGACTGTAGTTCATAATAACCAAAACAGCGAAGTAAGAGCCGCTTATTAATATCATAAATTTTTATTACATATTTATAGTTGCTTATTGGAAGAGGAAACACCAAATTCATTTCGTAATTGTTTTGTGGTTCTGGATTTGAATACAATTCTACAATAGGTAATGCCTTTTGAATAATCTCATCCATATCCACGTCTTGGGTCACAAGAAAATTCATATCAAGTAATTGATTTGGTTTGGGCAAATATCCTTTACCTAAAGGGTCTTTATTGTTTTTGATTCTATTCAAATAAAAAACTAGAAAGGTCAAAAGGAAACTAAAAATCAACCACATTATAAAAAGAAAAATATTAGTAATATTATTGAAGTTAAAGGAAATAGGAAAAATATTATTAACTATTTCAAGACTAATTAACCAAATAATAATTGATAAATTGGATGTAACAAGTATAACCCAATAAATTGAATTTAATGTTAATCCTTTAGATACATACTGTTGATAATCAATTAGAGTTGTTTGATAATTTTCAAACTCTAATCCGTAAGGTTTATAAATTTGTTTTAATGATGAAGACGCATTAATTAATTTGTTGTCATAAACAAACCCAACAAAAATTGACAAGAATGATATAATTGAAACCACTCCTGAAAACAGCCAACTGATTAGTTCAATTGTATCTCTGGAGTTTGGAGGATAGTTCATCCCACAAATCCCCTTAAAAATATAAATTGAGATAAACACTAAAGAAACAAAATAAAGAAAAATAGAATACCATCTTTTAAGAAATACACGAACTAACATACTCAAGGACTCCTACTATATCTGATATGGTTGTAGTATCATTAAATGAGAGCGATGAATTTATATCTACACTAAAATACGCTTTATTTAACTCGTCATATAGGCTGATAGTTTGAGGATTTTCTTCATTTATGATTTTTAAAAACTCATTCTTAGATAGCCCAATAGCATCTATTGATACCCATTTTTCCAAGTTATCTTTAACTCTTACAAACTGAATATTTATAACTTTAAGTTTATAATTATTCGACGACAATTTATTAATAATTTTAGGATATAAGTCAACCTTCTTAAATTTCACTGAAAACAATCTTTTTAATCTTGACTCCACATATGAAATATTGCTTTCAGAATTACCAAACAAGAAAATAGTTAGTTGGTTTTTAAAATATATCATTGAGACAGACTTAGTGGATTTACTAATCAATTTTTCTTTATATTTTATTGGGTCAACCCAATTATATTGATGAATTTGATAGTTAGTACAATCAGATAACATCTCTATTTTCTCAAAGTTACTTACTGTTATTGAGTCTACTTTTATCGCTCTATCAATTGAATATCCAATGCAGTCTCTTTCTAGAATCATAATGTATTTTCACCTACCAATCAGTTATTAGTGATAAGTCATTTTACTCTGATTCGAGCCACGAAGTAAGTAGTTGAATCAGTGAATCCTTCTCTGTAACGTCTAAATTTTCAAGTAAGACCTTGCTACTTTCAATCATGAGTGACAAGGCTTCTTTGGATAAGTCATTCTTTTCAGTGTATTCTAATAAGTATCCCAACTGTGATATACTCGAAACTAAATTTTCTCGTAGTGTATCTTGAAATAGTTTTTCTTTATTCATAAATCGTTCGTATATTTTTTCGAGTAATTTACTTATTTCTTTATAATTAACAATACCTTGTTCACACATGAGGATGTATTCTTCTTGAATATGCCTCATAATTTGTTCTTTGAGATTTTCATCTGAGATATCAAGAACAACTATTTTAAGCAAATCGCTTCCCTTTAACTCGAAATTACACGAAAAAGTTCGTGCGCCTTGTACCATTGATGTCTTAAATTGAATGATGTCTCTCCCTAAAACTACATATTCGCATGCTAAATAAGAATTCAAAATATTTTTACCATTTATTGTAACCTCCTTTATGTCGTCACTAGCTATTTTAAATTTAATATGGGAAAAACTGGACTCAATCCCTTTGTTTTTGAGTCTATTAAAAACAAAATCTAAAAAGAGAGCGGTCAAATAACTTGCATTTTGTTCCCACGAAAGAGTGGTGTTTGAAGCTTTTATTCTATATGTTTGAATTGGTAATTTTAGAACCATACCAATAAATGTTTCAATGATACTATGAGTTTCATCGTCACCTGCGAAAATTGTAAGAATATTTTTTTCTAAATCAATATCAATACTTGATTTATAAACAGCAGATAAACTTTCTATATTTAGTTCACCATTTCTCCACGATTCTTCGTACTTTTTTAATATATAATCGATTTTTAATCTCCCACCAGTTGTATTAGCCATTTTTGTTGAAATGGTATAAATATCTCCAATAGGATGTACTTTATACTCAAAACTTCCAGAAAGTTCTTCAGGAGTCTTCCCTACAAAGAAATCTTTATTGGCTAATTTATGAGTAAACGCTGGCAATCCTTTTGTCTTTACATGAACCGCCATTTCAACTAAATCTACAACCTCTTCCTCACTTACGATTGACTCTAATTCCATAAAATACGGATACAACTCTCTTTTACTCTTGATTTTTTTATCAGTAGGAAATACCCCTTTTTCTTTCATAAGTTTTTCCACATTTTCTCTATTTACTTTTCGAAAAAACTTTCTAAGTGCTCCGTTGACGTTCATCCTGTATTCCTCCAGAACTTTTAGGTTAGGACAACTCTATTTTGCATTTTGAAGTTGTCCTGTATTTAATTTATGCTCTAAATTTGATGCCACTTTGGACAAGAGACAGAAATGGTTATAATGACCTATTATATATCCTAGCATATTCCAATTGAATTAAGGTAACAATTTTGGCGAAACGACGTATGAAAGATCCTATGTTCGTTGATCTAACGATGTAGATTGCATTTGGCAGTGCGTTTCTACTCGCTTTCAACGTCACTTCAGTAAGTACAGAACGTCCATTGGTGGTATGTAGCTGAATCCAGTGCTGGTTTTCATCATTGTTCTCGCAGCGAATATTGGCATATGCAACTACTACGTCCAAGAGAAGCACGAATTCATGGCAGTACACCATAGTCCTTCAGATTCTGAAAAAAGATGAATCAGCATCTTATTGACAAAAGCTAGCCAGTCTAGTTGGAAAAGAAATACGAATAAAATTTATGAATAGTAGCACTCATTAGAAAAGTTAAAAAAACTATGATAGAGTGGCTATGGGACGTTCAGTATGTTACAGCAAAAAGATTTTAAACTTAATATATTTATGGGTTCTTCTCGGAGCAAACTTTCCACTTCGTAGTTGCTTATACTCTAAAATTGAAATATTCCCTGTAGAGAATGGCAAAGTTAATGATTTGCCGAGATTTTACCATATATCATAATAAAAAAGGAAAGATTGAGAAAATAGAATTTTAATAATATTTACTTACAAAGGAGGTTTATAGTGTTGGATAATGATCTGAAAAAGTGGTTTCGAAAGAATTAAATATAGCTAGACGCCCTATTCGTGCTTCTACTGATATTTCTGCCACAGGTGTAGAGAGTAGTCGTTTTATTTAAAGCATTGGATTCACCCCAAGTTGACTCAAGAACTTTCTCCGCGGACATTCCGATACTAGGATCAAAAGACTTCACTTCTCAATAAATTTTCGAGTTGCCTCAGCTTCTTCCGCTCTATTTTCAGCAATTCTTTTATTTTATAATGAGATGACTAATAATTGTAGTTTCTCATGTCAATGACGTTCTTAAAATGGAGATATAATGCACTGTCTGATAATGTATCAAAGCCTTCCTGTAATGAGAGTCAATCATACATGAAGTCGTAAGATAGATATAACTTTATATCATTATTTGCCGTAGGCAGTTCTGCAACTTGAGAATATTCTTGAACTCTATTAAAGAAAAATGCTCTTTCTTCAATAATTCCTTTGCTACAAATTACTTTCTTTTCAATATTGTTAGTATTAGATGCATCTTGAATAATATTGTAATTGTATTTTTTTCAGAAGTATTCATATTACTGCTACAAGCTGTTAACAACACAATCAAAAACATAAACATCATTTATACAAAGTATCGCCCGTTTTAGATATTAATCCAGTTGAACTACTTAGAGTTGAAAGAAAAATCTTGATAAACAAATTACAACAACAAAAAGACCACTCCTTAATGAGATTATTAAGAAGTGGTCTTTTTATCATTTATAATTCATAACGTGACTGCTTCACAAATTAACGTCTAAATTAGACAGTAATCTGCTCTGCTGGGCACATAATGCTGGGCTTAAAAGCCTTACATCATGCCGCCCATTCCGCCCATGCCGCCCATGTCAGGCATTGCTGCCTTTTCTGGTTCTGGCTTGTCAGCGATCACTGCTTCAGTAGTCAGGAACATAGCCGCTACGGAAGCTGCGTTTTGCAATGCATAACGAGTTACTTTCGCAGGGTCTACGATACCAGCTTCAATCATATTTACCCAGTCGCCAGTAGCTGCGTTAAAGCCTACGCCAACTTCTTCGCGTTTCAGACGCTCAACAATAACAGAGCCTTCTTCACCTGCGTTAGCAGCGATGGTACGGATTGGAGCTTCCAGAGCACGCAACACAATGTTTACGCCTGTTTGCTCGTCGCCTTGCAGTTCAACAGCTGCAACTGCTTTGTATACGTTCAGGAGCGCTACACCACCACCGGATACGATACCTTCTTCAACCGCAGCACGGGTTGCGTTCAGGGCATCTTCGATGCGCAGTTTGCGTTCTTTCAATTCTGTTTCAGTAGCCGCACCGACTTTGATTACTGCTACGCCGCCAGACAATTTAGCCAGACGCTCTTGCAGTTTCTCTTTGTCGAACTCGGAAGTAGTTTCTTCCAGTTGCGTACGGATTTGGCTAACACGAGCGTCGATGTCGGCTTTGTTTCCAGCACCGTCAACCACAATCGTGTTTTCTTTTGTAATACGCACTTGACGTGCTGTACCCAGTTGGTCCACGGAAGCTGTTTTCAGGTCCAGACCCAGTTCTTCTGTGATTACTTGACCGCCTGTCAGGGCAGCGATATCTTGCAGCATTGCTTTACGACGGTCACCAAAGCCTGGAGCTTTAACAGCTACAGCGTTGAATGTACCACGCAGTTTGTTGACAACGAGCATAGCCAGCGCTTCGCCTTCGATGTCTTCAGCGATCAGAACTAGTGGCTTGCCTTGTTGTACGATTTTTTCAAGCAATGGCAAGATTTCTTGTGTGTTTGTGATTTTTTTGTCAGTGATCAAGATATACGGATTGTCCAGAACAGCTTCCATTTTGTCCGTATCTGTAATCATGTACGGAGAAATGTAGCCACGGTCAAACTGCATACCTTCAACTACTTCCAGTTCTGTTGCAAAACCGCGGGATTCTTCAACTGTGATTACACCGTCTTTGCCCACTTTTTCCATAGCTTCAGCGATCAATTCGCCTACTTCATCATCAGCAGCGGAAATACCAGCTACTTGAGCAATGGATTGTTTGCTTTCGATTGGTTTGGAGATAGCTTGCAGTTCAGCAACAGCTGCTTTAACTGCTTTGTCGATCCCTTTACGGATACCGATTGGGCTTGCGCCAGCAGTTACGTTTTTCAAACCTTCAGTGATGAGGGCTTGAGCCAAAACAGTAGCCGTAGTAGTACCGTCACCAGCTACATCGTTCGTTTTGGTTGCTACTTCTTTAACCAGTTGAGCGCCCATGTTTTCGAACGCGTCTTCCAGCTCGATTTCTTTTGCAATCGTTACACCGTCATTAGTGATGAGCGGGCTACCGAATTTTTTCTCCAGTACAACGTTACGGCCTTTCGGTCCGAGTGTTACTTTAACAGCGTTAGCCAATGCATCTACCCCGCGCAGCATGGAGCGGCGAGCGTCTTCACTGAATTTAATGTCTTTAGCCATTTGTGATAAACCTCCCTATGGATTATGAATGATTTGTTTCAATTCCTATATTTAGGTCTTGTCCGGGTTCCGGTTAACCGATGATCGCGTGGATATCGCTTTCTTTCATAATCAAATATTCTTTACCTTCATATTTGATTTCCGTTCCAGCGTATTTGGAGAAAATGACACGGTCGCCTTCTTTTACTTCCAGAGGAATACGGGCACCGTCTTTCAATGCGCCTGCGCCAACCGCGATAATTTTGCCTTCTTGCGGCTTTTCCTTGGCAGAGTCAGGAAGTACGATTCCGAAGGAAGTCGTTGTTTCTTGCTCAATTGCTTCCACCAATACGCGTTCACCCAAAGGTTTGATCATGAAAAAATAGCCTCCTTATTAAGTGTTTTATCCTGTAATTTGGTTGTTATGTTGTATGTATTAGCACTCAACAGTGGTCAGTGCTAACAACCAACTTTATGATACTCAACTTGAGATTGAATTTCAAGTCCCTAATGTATTTTTTATGGGAATTTTTATGGGTAACCATTCTCGATTATATCCACCTATCTTAAAAATAACCGTTAACTCAAGGCTAATGGTTATTTTTAAGACAGCTATACTGATCAATTTTAGAGAAATTCGTTGTTGAGCCATTCAGGTCCTGTCTTATTATTCCGCAGCTACACGCAATTGGGCCTCCCGTTCCTCCTGTGCACGCAATTGCTTGCGATACACGACTGATGACAAATATACACTCGCTTCATACAGCACCAGCAACGGAATCGCCACCAAAAAATCGGATATAAAATCCGGCGGAGTGATAACAACGGCAACAAAAACAAGCAGGAAATAAGAAATCTTCCGCCATTTGCGAAGCCTCATCGGGGTTAATACACGAATCCCTGTCAGAAACATGATCAGCAGGGGGAGTTCAAACAGCAACGCTACAGGCAACACAATATTAAACATAAAGGTGAAATATTGCGCAATACCGTACGTTTCCTGCAATCCCATACTTTTGGTGACGGACGATGTAAACTGAATCGCCATCGGGAAAATAATGAAATAAGCAAAAGCTGCGCCAATCATAAACAAAAGCAGCACATAAGGCACATATCGCAAGGTTGCGCTCCGTTCTTGCGGCCTTAATCCCGGGCTGACAAACTTCCACAATTGGTAGCATGCAAACGGTAACGCCACTGCAATCCCAATGATCATGGCGATCTTCATGTAGATGCCGATTCCGTCCCAAAAGGAAAATGCATTTAACTGAAAAGCTTTCGCCGAACCGGAGCGAATAAGCCAGTTATAGACAGAACCCGCCGCGAACAATCCACCAGCCAGTGCCAATACAAATACAATCAGCACATAAATTATTCGTCGGCGGAGCTCACCCAGATGTTCCATTAGCGGCATTTCATGCTCTGATGGGGTCAAGTCCTTTCCTCCTTTCTGAACGGAACGCAGCAGCGCCTCCTAAAAAATAAAGCCCTTCACTAAAGAAGAGGCTCATGTTCATTATACAAGCAGCAAAAATAAATAACTAAATCTATGACAAGCGTTTATCCTCAGGCTGAGGTTGAACTTCTGAAGACGTTGTCTGTGATGCTTGGACCACACTATCTTTGCTTTCTTTCCGCCCAGTCCGTTCATCTTCAGATAAAATATCGCGTGCCCCGTTTTTAAATTCACGGAATGTACGCCCTACAGCTCGGCCCAGCTCAGGCAGCTTGTTCGGACCAAATAGCAGCAGCGCCAGAATAATTAACAAAATATAACCCGGTGCTCCAATATTGGGCATGTGTAGTAATCCTCCTTATGTTGACGGACAAAATGAGACCCTCTGTCCGTATACGGCCTTATAAATTCTTACAGGTATCATACCACACACACGGGCTGCCTTCTACCGAAACTGACCTGTCACCATAAGCAATGCTTCCGGGAGTTGATCCATAATCGCTGCCAAATTTTCATGCACGCCTTTGGGCGTTCCTGGTAAATTGACAATCAACGTACGTCCACGTATCCCCACGATTCCACGAAAAAGCATGGCCGCCGGATTTTTCTGCATCACGATCATTCTCATGGCTTCCGCCATACCTGGCACTTCCCGTTCCACGACCCGTCTGGTCGCCTCAGGTGTCACATCACGGATCGCCAGTTCGGTTCCGCCTGTAGTAAGCACCAAGTCTGCATGAAAATAATCGGTCATTTCGATTAAAGCCGCAATAATCTCATCCGGTTCATCGGGAACGATCCGGTATTCCACAATCTCTCCGCCCAGTTCTTCTTCGACGAGTTCCCGGATGACCTGTGCGCTTGTATCCTCACGCTCTCCCCTTGCCCCTTTATCACTGGCTGTTAGGATCGCCGTTTTCCACACCATAAGATCACCCTTCTCCTATCATGAAAGAATACTTTCTCTTCTGAAAATCAGAAACAGCCACGCTGCATCCTCCATCACATCACAGTACCCTCTCGGCGACAATGTTGTCTATGTCAAGGTTTCTGGTGGTCCTCCCTTTGAAAATCACCATGCTTGCCACCCGTTTTGGATTGCAGCATGGTAGGGCCGATGATCATATCTTTTTGCAGCGCCTTGCACATATCATACACGGTTAACGCTGCGGCTGAAGCCGCTGTCAAAGCTTCCATTTCTACACCTGTCTTACCCTCGGTCTTCACTTCAACTTCAATATGAAGCACATCATGTCCATTATCGGAAAAAGTAATGTTCACGCCTGTCAGCGCCAGCGGATGACACATCGGTATCCAGTCTGACGTTTTTTTCGCACCTTGAATCCCTGCGACCTGAGCTACAGCAAGTACATCACCCTTGCCGATTCTTCCTTCTTTTACAGCCGTCAATGTAGCCGGGTTCATCGTAATCTGAGTCACGGCGACTGCTGTACGAACCGTAGACGTTTTGCCCGAAATATCTACCATACGAGCCCGTCCCTGTTCGTTAAAATGAGTAAAGGAATCCATGACTCCCTCACAGCTCCTTTCACATACCCAACTTTACTTCATTCATCTTTTGTGGATTTTGCATGATTACAATCTAAGCGTCCTTCCGGTGTAAACAGCACGTCCACTCGCAAATCTCCCGGCTCCATGGGTACTTGTGCCAACAATTGTCCCGGCAACAGCAGCGAGACATAAAGCGGACCTACGGAACCATTATTACGCTTCACTGCCTCTACCTGTGCGGTAAAGCGATCATAGTAGCCTCCGCCATAGCCGATCCTGCCTCCACGACGATCAAAGGCCAAGCCGGGCACAACAACCCAGTCGATTCCCGTCCACATTTCAGGCAACCATTCCTTGCATGTCAATGCAGGCTCAGGAATGTTCCATACGCCGGGTACCATATTTCCATACTGATCCATCTCCCTCAGCTCCATGGTTCGGGTTACCGAATCCACTCTCGGGGCCAGGACACGATCTCCCTGTGACCAACAATGCTCAATGAGGGGAGTCGTAGAAATCTCGCTGCCAAAAGAGAGATAACTAAATAAGGTTAGCTTATCCCCGTTTCTGTCTATTCTAAGCTGCTCCCATGCCTCGATTGCATGCCGACAGGCCACAGCCGATGCCTTCTGCCTTGTCAGCGGGTCCATGGAGTCACGCGCTTCCCGTTGCTGTACACGCAGCGCGTTCTTCACATTACAGACATCCACACATCCGCCCTCCCGCACAATCGTCGATAATCATCAACACGTTACAATTGTCCCATTTGTCAGTAAGTGCTGTACGTTGCAAGTTTTTTTCATTCTTTTTCACTTCTCGTTTAAGTTTATCATTGTTTATACAAATTGACTACACGCGGCTCAAGGGTTTAGGGGGTGAAAGCAGTGCAATAGTGGGTAATTTCATGTAAACTGGAAGGAAGGTACCTGCGAAAAAGGCAGGAAGAACTGTGCAAAATGTAATGGAGGAACGATACGCTATGCTATTGCAAGTAACCGGAATTACTAAATCCTATGGAATTGAGCCCGTTCTGGACGGGATTAACCTTCAAATATTGGAACGTGAACGTATTGGACTGGTAGGTGTGAACGGTGCAGGCAAATCGACCCTGCTCAAAATCATTGCTGGTGAAATATCCTATGACAGTGGACAAATCTTTAAAGCAAAGGAAACCAGCATCGGTTATTTGGCGCAAAACAGCGGTTTGGATTCTGATCGTTCGATCTGGGATGAGATGATGCTGGTGTTCGAACCACTGATTGCAGCAGAAAGGGAACTTCGGCAGATGGAGCAGGAAATCGCTGATCCGGCCAATGCGCACAACGAAAAGCGTTATGCCGATCTGCTTGAACGCTATGCACGACGCTCAGACTGGTTCAAGGATCACGGCGGTTATGAAATGGAGACCCGTGTTCGCAGCGTGCTACACGGCATGGGCTTTGGTTCATTTGCACCCGAGACGCCTGTAGTCACGCTGAGCGGAGGTCAAAAAACCAGGCTTGCGCTAGCACGCATCCTACTGCTCGCTCCAGATGTCCTTATGCTCGATGAGCCTACCAACTATCTGGATATTCAGACATTGACCTGGCTGGAAGACTATTTGCGTGGCTACTCCGGCTCCCTGCTGGTCGTATCACATGACCGATATTTTCTGGATCGACTGGTGACCACGATTGTTGAAATCGAACGCCATCGCTCCACTCGCTATACAGGCAATTACAGCCGCTATATGGAACTAAAGGCTGCCGAGTACGAAACAAACCTCAAGCATTACGAAAAGCAGCAAGAGGAGATCGCACGGATGGAGGCATTTATACAACGCAACATCGTGCGAGCCTCTACAACCAAACGTGCCCAAAGCCGCCGCAAGCAGCTAGATAAAATGGATCGTATGGATCGACCTATGGGCGATTTGAAAAAAGCCCACTTTTCTTTTGAAACCGCCTATATGTCGGGTAAGGAAGTATTAGAGGTGCGCGACCTTTCCGTAGCGTATGAGGGGAAAAAGCCTTTATTTCAGCATGCCTCCTTTGACTTAAAACGAGGAGATACGGTGGCACTGATTGGTCCGAACGGGATCGGAAAATCGACTTTACTCAAATGCTTGACCGGCTCACTTAAACCTGCTGCTGGGTCCATCCACTGGGGTACGAAGATCAAAATCGGTCTGTATGACCAGGAGCAGACAAACCTGAACCCCGCCAATACCGTACTGGAGGAGTTATGGAGCGAGTACCCTCATATGGAAGAAGCACGGATTCGGACAGTGCTGGGTAATTTCCTATTTAGCGGTGACGATGTACTGAAAAAGGTAGCTTCATTAAGCGGAGGAGAAAAAGCCCGCGTATCACTGGCCAAGCTAATGCTGCGTGAAGCCAACGTATTAATTCTCGATGAGCCTACCAACCATCTGGATCTGTTTAGCAAGGAAGTGCTGGAAGCGGCTCTGATGGACTATGACGGTACACTGTTGTTCATCTCCCATGACCGTTATTTCCTTAACAAAATGGCTGAACGTGTCATCGAGCTTCATCCTGAAGGGATAGAACATTTCCTGGGGAATTATGATGACTATGTAGCTAAAAAACAAGAGTTGGAGGAAATCGCACAGGAAGCTCTCGAGGCAAGTCAGTCCACTCGTGGCAAAACATCGTCTACCTCTGCATCTGTAACAGACGAGACCACTCCCAAATCACGCGCAGCCACCTATGCGGCAGACAAACAAGCCAAAAGCGAGGAACGCAGCCGTCAACGCAAGCTGGAGGCATTGGAAAACAAGATCAAAACGCTGGAAGAACAAATTGTAGGGTTGGAAGAACAAATGACCCTGCCTGAGATTTATCAGGATTACACAGCACTTCAAAATATTCAGGCACAACTCGACACCCATAAACAGGAATTGACTGAAACCTATGCATCCTGGGAGGAACTGCTTGAGGCATAAAAGCTGCTGCATAAAATCTTAGCCATAAAAATTTCACATTTCCCTCTTCTATTTTTTGTACACAAGAATATCCACAGATTTTGTGCATGGACGATATTGGAAAATGGCCTTTTAGGCCATTTTTTTATTGATAAACCGCCAACTTCAAATGAAAACCAAATTTATCCACCATTTTATCCACATTATCCACAAATTTCACAATCACTATAGCTATGATATATCCCCCATTCAGCTATCCGCTAAAAGTCTTAGCCCGCTTGCTTTGAGCCTATTTATCCACATTTTGAACGGTATATGTGGATAACTTTGTTCACAACTTGACAAATCACATCATTATTCGGGCAGTATAAAATTTTGATAATTTTTTTGGTGGAACATGAAAAATCGTGAACCATTGTGACGAATCATGCGAGGAAATAAGATACCGGCATTCATACGCTCAAACTCCTGTATTTTATCCTCTTGAAATTCTATTTATATATATGTATAGCGCGAAATAGAAAAGACACGACCCCAAAGATGTGTCGTGTCCTTCCTATTCGTTCAATTAAGTTTGAACAGACCACTCTTCCAGAGACAGCCCTGGATCAGCTTTCATGTCCAATGAGGTGAATTCTCCGCGCTTCCACTTGGCGTATGCTGCGGCACCGATCATCGCTGCATTATCTGTACAGTATTTCATGGATGGTACAAGCAGTTTGATGCCTTCACGCTCACAGCGTTCCCGCAATGCTGTACGTAGTCCACGATTGGCAGCAACTCCGCCGCAAAGCAGCAGCTGCTTCGCACCGTATTCACGCATAGCGCGAATCGCTTTTTCTACCAGCACCTCTACGACCGACTCTTGAAAGCCTCTTGCAATCGCTCCCGCATGAACGGTTTCTCCGCGCATTTTCGTCTGGTTAATTACATTCAGCACCGCCGATTTCAAGCCGCTAAAGCTAAAATCATAAGAATCCGGCTCCAGCCATGCACGCGGCAAAGTAACCACTTCCTCCGATTCATGGGCTACACGATCCACATGCGGACCGCCGGGATACGGAAATCCGATGGCTCGCGCTACTTTGTCGTAGGCTTCTCCAACCGCATCATCCCTCGTACGACCAATAAGCTGAAATTGCCCTTCGGATTCCATCAGCACCAGCTCGGTATGCCCCCCTGACACCACAAGAGCAATGCACGGATATACAATATCATGCTCCAACTGATTGGCATAAATATGTCCCGCAATATGATGCGTTCCGATTAGCGGTTTGCCGAACGCCATAGCAGCGCTCTTGGCGGCGACAATACCAACCAGCAATGCGCCAACCAGTCCTGGTCCTTGTGTCACGGCAACCGCTGAAATCTCGCGGGGGCTGATTCCCGATGTTTGCATAGCCTCATCCAGCATATAGGTAATGCTTTCCACATGTTTGCGTGATGCTACCTCTGGCACAACACCGCCAAAGGCTTTGTGTGTTTCAATCTGACTGGAAATCAGATTCGAAAGCACCTCTGTGCCATTTTTCACGACAGAAACTGCCGTTTCATCACAACTCGTTTCCACTGCCAGTATATAGCAAGGCTCGCCAGAGGCAGAGCCTGTACCTGCTTTTTCCGCTTGCGTCATTGCTCCTGCACGCTTCCTTCCTGTTCACCGGATGCCCCGTGTGCGGGAAGATCCGCCCACATGATCACGGCATCCTCGTTATTATCCGAATAATAGCCCTTGCGCACACCTGCAGGCTTAAAGCCCTTTTTCTCATACAAGCCCTGAGCGATCCGGTTCGTTACCCGTACCTCTAGGGTCATACGCTCCATCCCTAAATAAGATGCGGTCTGCATCAGCTCATCCAACAGCTTGTCTCCAAGCTTGCGTCCACGATAAGCCTCACGAACCGCAATATTCGTAATATGAGCCTCATCCATAATCGTCCACATGCCTGCGTAACCAATGGCTCGTCCATTAAGCTCCATAATCATATATTTAGCAAAATGATTCATTGTCAGCTCATTGCGGAAGGCTTCCTCCGTCCACGGTAGCGTGAACGCTTCATGCTCAATCTCCAGCACATCGGGGATGTCATCCAGTTGCATTAAGCGAAACTCAAGTTTCTCTTCCCGCTGTATGTTCTTTGCCATGTTGCTCACCGCCTCTTCAGCGCTGACGAAGCAGATTGGCTTCCGCCTCCGCCAGCTGGGTATAATTCGGAACCAGCGTATGTAGCTCGTCATATTCCTGACGAAGCAGCTTATCCGCCCCAAGGCGGCCAACCCATTTTCCTTCCAGCTCATAAGGCACGACACGAAGCTCGCTCCATGCACGCAAGCGCTCCGCTGTTTCGGCGTGAACCGCCGTTTCACCAACGAGCCAAATAACCGCAGGACGCTCCTCGGCAGGCAAAGCCTCCAAACGTTGCAGCAAATCATCGGTCCACGCAGTCATCAACCGGATGGCATCCGGCTCTAACCGCTGCGGGCTACCGATGTCTTTAACTGTATTTGTGGCGAACAGCCCCGTGTACACCTGACCGCGGCGCGCATCCAGCACAGGTACAATCCAATCTGCTGCCTGCGCCCCGGGCAAGTCGTTATTCACAGACTCCTGTTTACCTTCTTGCCCCTTCAGCTCGATACCACGGTTCCAACCACCCCACGCCAAAGCGTGCAAAGTGGAAATGGATGTCACCGGAACGCCCCAGGCCCAAGCTAGTGTTTTGGCTGCGGTCACCGCGATTCGGATACCGGTGTAAGATCCCGGTCCAACCCCTACTGCAAGACCGTCCACATCATCGCGTGTCAGTCCTGCTTCGCTCAAGAGCCGTTCCAGCTCGGTAATGACATGCACCGAGTGATTGCGTTCGCCAAAAACGTTACTTTCTCCCAGCAGCTCTTTTCCGTTCATTAGGGCGGCCGCCATTACGGTCGTCGCTGTATCTAACGTCAAAAACCGCTCACGCGGCTTTTCATTTACATCTGTATGCTCTCTTTGCATGGTTCAAACTCCATTCTCCCGCAAAATGCGGCACCATTGTTCATAAGGCTCGCCGTACCCGGTCAGGTGAATCAAGCGCTCCCCTACATCCGTTGTTTCTATATACATGTGAAGCCGCTGATCCGGCAACATATCCGGTATAATACTACCCCATTCCACCAGACATACTCCTGTCCCATAAAAATATTCGTCCAGTCCAAGATCCTCCGCCTCGTCTTGGGAAATCCGGTATACATCCATATGATACAAAGGCAATCGGCCCTCGTACTCCTTAATGAGAGTAAAGGTTGGACTATTTACGATACCCGGTACACCTAAATGGCTGGCAAAAGCCTTGGAAAAAGCAGTCTTGCCCGCTCCCAGATCTCCGTCCAGCACAATCACGGTTCCGGGAACCGCTTGGGCTGCCAAAAAGCCTGCTAATGTCCCGGTCTGTGCCTCTGAGACAGAACGGAATACAAACTGTTCCTGCGAAATTGTCATATCTTTTAATCACCTTTCGTCCGAATCGGACCGTTCCAACTTGTTCTTTATTATATAGTTCACCTTATGTCGCCGCAAGGCATGAAGACATGCTATTGTAAGTTAAGTGTTACACACAAGGAGGGAATCAAACTGATGGGACAAACCGTTTTACTCTTGATTGATGTTCAGCAGGCAATGTTCATGTATGATGAGAAGCTGTATCGTGAGCAGGAAGTTGTAGCGCATTTACAGCAGCTTTTGACCGAAGCCAGAACTATCGGCACACCAGTAATTTTCGTGCAGCATACCGATGAAGCGGATGAGGATTTCCGGGAAAACAGTGTAGGCTGGGCCATCGCCGACGTGGTGCGTCCTCTTCCTCATGAACGAATTGTCCGAAAATCATCCTGGGACAGCTTCTACCAAACTGAATTGCGTGATGTGCTCCAGGAATTGGGGGCGGAACAGCTGATTATTGCCGGGATGCAGACTGAATTTTGTCTCGACACGACTTGCCGAAGCGCCTATAGTCTGGGATACCAGAACAACGTGCTCGTATCGGATGCGCATAGTACATTTGATAGCAAGGTACTAAGCGGCGAACAAATCGTAGCTCATCACAATGCCGTGCTAGGTAATCGTTTTGCACGTTTGCTCACAACGGCAGATGTACATTTTTCGTGAAATGTAGAAGTGAATTTTTTACGTTCCAAGCCGATTGCTTTCAAGCAGGTCGGCTTCTTTTTTTGTTCACGCGAGCAAATAAAAAACACTGACGTTATAACGTCAATGCTATAGGTGGCTCAGGCTTATATGGATTTATGTTTATCCGAATTCCAAATGTATTCATTTTGATTGGCAACTTGCCTAGCTTTTTTAGATGCTATAAGTCAGTTACAAATTTACATATAAAGGGATTTCCTCCCCTGCGATGATCTAAATGATTTGCTAAGAAATTATTTTCACAGGTTGATTTGAAATTTCATATTTAACATAAAATTCAATTTTTGATCACAATTTTCAGAAAGATCAAGAAATTAACAGAAAACATTAGGATGGCCTATTTATTGTGGAAGATATGGCTCTATATTTGGATATATGTAAAGATTTGAACATTGAGCAAAATCTGTATTAGAACTATGATAATTCTGGTTTTAATTTCCAGCAACGAAAGAAGGCGATCGGACCGTCACACTCACTGTCTTAGGCACCATGATATGCCCGCATGTAAATGTATCTTGCAGTTTCTACGTTTCGTAGGTTAGGACCGGAAAGTATGAATTGAAGTGCAGTCATGGATGTATTGTGTCTCGAACACAGCGAAAGGAATGTGAGTTTTTATGAAAAAAGTAGCTATAGTAAGCCCGTTGAGAACAGCGGTCGGTTCTTTTAACAAAACCCTTGCGCCTCTAAGCGCTCCTGAATTGGGAGCAACCGTGATGACAGCATGCCTGCAGCAAAGTAAATTGGAGCCTTCTTTGATTGATCAAATTTTTATGGGAAATGTTCTTCAAGCGGGCAATGGTCAAAATCCTGCCAGACAGGCGGCACTAAAAGCGGGTATCCCCATTGATGTACCCGAATCAACGATAAACACGGTTTGCGGTTCAGGACTTCATGCCGTCGCGTTAGCTTACGATTCAATATTGGCGGAGCAAGGAAACATCGTCTTGGCTGGAGGCATGGAGAGCATGTCGAACGCCCCTTATCTGCTAAAAAATGCAAGAAACGGCTATAAGCTTGGCAACGGTGAATTGGTAGACTCCCTGGTGGCTGACGGCCTAACATGCCCAATCAACCATTACCATATGGGAATTACTGCCGAAAATGTTGCCGAAAAATATGGAATCTCAAGACTGGAGCAAGATTCATTCGCCTATGAAAGCCAGATAAAGGCTTTCGAAGCAAAAAACAACAAGTTTTTTGAAGAGCAAATTGTTCCGGTCATGATCAAAAACAAAAAAGAAACTACTTATTTCACAGAAGACGAACACATAAGAGGAAATACGACGAAAGAAAAACTTTCAAACTTGAAGCCTGCGTTTAAAGAGGACGGAACGGTTACTGCCGGAAATGCTTCGGGAATCAATGATGGTGCGGCAGCTATGTTAGTCGTGTCGGAAGATAAATGTAAGGAACATGCGTTAAAGCCGTTGGCATATATCAAGGGTTATTCGCTTGTTGGTGTTGACCCTGCATATATGGGAATGGGACCGGTAAAAGCCATTTCGTCACTGCTGAAGAAACAGGGAATGTCGATTGATGACATTGATCTCTTTGAAATTAATGAAGCGTTCGCTGCACAAGCACTAGCGGTGCAAAAAGAGCTGGGAGTCAGTCCGGAAAAGGTCAATGTCAATGGCGGCGCGATCGCAATCGGTCATCCTGTTGGTGCAAGCGGTGCTAGGGTATTGGTTACGTTAGTTCATGAAATGGTGCGCAGATCTTCACGTTACGGCGTAGTCTCGTTATGCATCGGAACGGGAATGGGAATAGCAATGCTGGTTGAAAATGCACTCATTTAAAGTTCGTTTTCAATGATTGTTGAAATACCTCTTAAAAAGGAAGGGAGATCGCTATGAATCAAAAAGATGTACTTTCACTTCAATCCATGCCTGCGGCCAGCGGCAGTTATGGACGCCCGCCATGCCGCTTCATCAACCGGGAATTCTTCATTATTACCTATGAATCCGATCCCGCTGCGATAAGACAGGCGGTCCCGGAACCACTTCAGCCAGATGGAAGTAATACGGTCTCCTATGAATGGATCAAAATGCCCGATTCATCCGGTTTGGGAAGCTATGAGGAAAGCGGTATTGTCATTCCGTGTACTTTTCAGGGAGAACCGTGTAATTTTGTTGCCCAAATGTATTTGGATAATGCACCTGCTATTCTGGGGGGACGTGAAATCTGGGGATTTCCGAAAAAATGGGCGAAGCCTCGCCTGGTCGTTGAGGATACAGAGACGCTGACGGGTACATTGCATTACAATAACGTCCTGGTAGCTATGGGAACCACCCCTTTCAAATATAACGTGCTTGATGAAAAGGAAACGGCTAAAGCCATCGCAAAAACGCAAGTTAATTTAAAATTAATTCCTGATGTGGACGGCACTCCTAAAATTGCTCAGCTAGTGGCATATAATCTTGAAAATATTACTGTAAAAGGAGCCTGGTCAGGGCCTGCTAGATTAAGCTTGATCCCCCATGTCAATGCTCCTGTGGCAGATTTGCCGGTTAAAACTTATGTTGGCGGAAAACATTTTATTGCCGATTTAACGCTTCCATATGGAAGAGTCCTATACGATTATCTCCAATAAAGTTTGCTTTCCTAAAAATAGATAAGGAGACGGAACCATGAATAAAAAAGTAAACTCCGCTGAAGAAGCAATTAAGAAAATTAAAGACGGAGACACGGTGATGGTTGGGGGTTTTATGCAAGGAGGCATTCCGGAGGAGCTGGTGCGTGCGCTTGTCGACTCAAATTCCGCTGATAATCTTACGATCATTTCCAATGACACAGGCACACCGGAATTATCTATTTATAGACTTGTGAAAAGTGGCAGAGTCAAGCGGATTTTTGCATCCTATATCGGCTCCAATCCGGAAACGGGAAGACTCCTGATGACGAAAGAAGCGGATGTTCAACTCTTCCCGCAAGGGACGCTCGCTGAAAAAATACGCGCAGGCGGAGCTGGTTTGGGTGGTATTTTAACCCCCGTAGGTGTAGGCACCATTGTAGAGGAAGGAAAAAAGAAAATCAAAATTGACGAAAGAGAATATCTGCTCGAACTACCGCTCAAAGCCGATGTGGCGCTTATCAGAGCCCATAAAGCTGATGAAGCAGGGAACCTTGTCATCAACGGCTCTTCACGCAACTTCAATTTGGTGATGGCTACCGCAGCCGAGTATGTAGTTGCTCAGACAGACGAATACGTGAAAGCGGGGGAAATCGACCCCAATCATATCAACGTTCCCGGAATATTTGTCGACGCGATTGTAAAGGTGGGTGGAGATAATGAATAATAGAGAATTGATTATTAGAAGAATAGCCCAAGAATTCAAAGATGGTGAAGTGGTTAATCTTGGTATTGGATTGCCTACAATGGCGGTGGACTACATCCCCGAAAACGTTAATATTATGCTGCAGGCGGAGAACGGAATCGTCGGCGTTGGCCCCAAAGCAGCTCCGGGAAAAGAAAGACTCGATTGTATCGATTCAGGCGGAAACTACGTTACAACCGTGAAAGGAGCCTGCTTTATTGACAGTGCGCTTTCATTTTCCATCATACGTGGAGGGCATGTGGACGTCACCGTTTTGGGTGCCCTGGAGGTCGATGAAAAAGGCAACCTTGCAAACTGGATGATCCCCGGGAAAAAGGTGCCAGGCATGGGTGGGGCCATGGATTTGGTGGTTGGAGCCAAGAGAGTGATTGTAGCCATGGAGCATGTGAACAAAAATGGGGCGCCGAAAATACTGAAACAATGCAAGCTGCCCCTAACCGCTGTAAATGTGGTAAAGACCATTGTAACCGAAAAAGGTGTCATTGATGTTATACCGGGTAAAGGGCTGATGCTCAAGGAAATTGCTCCAGGTTTGTCGGTGGAAGATGTTCAAATGGCGACAGAGGCTGAGTTGATGGTTTCTCCACATTTAAAGACCATTGCAGTGTAAAAAATCAGTTCCACCTTCAAATTAACTTGTCTGGCGTTTAACTTGTCTTCACAATCGCATTCATTATATAAAATAAGGTTCGCTAATTGCTCATTGAGCAATTGCGAGCCTTTTTAGGTTGGAGCCTCTCTTCTATTGTTCTTCCAATCGATCTACACGAACGGTTTGTGTATCACCCGGTCTGCTGCCGATCTGTACCGTTGCCATACCATTCGCTTCATCTACATGCTCAATCCAAATCGGTTTGCCATCCAATTGGACGGCAATCGTTTCGGATGAATCATAAATGGCTTTTGCTCGTTCCACGTTCATGCTGTTCTCCTCCTACTCTTTTTTTTGTGCAAAATTCAAAATATAGGTCACCTAGTCTTCGTCTATAATCCGTTCCACATCCAATGAAGGAAAGCTATGAGAAGGCGATGTTGAAACTACAGCCTCCATATCCACATGAGCAACAGCTACGGGAAAAGGCGGCGGCGTTCCATGTGAAAGAGCAAACTCGGGCGGCAATGCATCCTGTTCGCCTCCAGCAGGCCCTCGAAAGGCAATGTGACTTTGCCCCACACGATGACTGATCTGCTGAGGATAGGGTTTTCTAGGCATCAGTTGTATACCTCCTTTTGAATCGGATATGGCTTAACATTCACCAAAAAAACCGAAACCATGCGCAAGTGAAAGCAATTCGAGCCTTCATTTGCATCTCATACAATCTTTTGTACGAAGCATACTAAGTGAAAAATGAAATGCTCACAGCCCGGGTGCCCGGAATCGAAATATGAAATATGCGGATTAAAAAAAGGAGGACTGGCGGTATGCATACGGTCTGGAAAGGCGCGATCAGCTTCGGGCTGGTTCATGTGCCAGTTAAAATGTTCTCAGCAACTGAGGACAAGGACATTTCCATGCGTTATATTCACAAGGAGTGTGGGAGTCCACTAAGCTATGTACGGAAGTGCCCTGTTTGTGATAAGGAGGTTGAATGGGAGGAAATTGGAAAAGGGTACGAATATGAAAAAGGAAAATTTGTCATGTTCGACAAGGAAGAACTGGAGCAAGTTAGCGGACAAGCCGATAAAAATATCGTAATTTTGGACTTTGTGGATTTACAGGAAATTGATCCGATCTACTTTCAAAAAACGTATTATTTGTCCCCGGATCAGGCTGGCTCGAATGCGTATAAGCTACTCATGAATGCAATGAAAGATACCGGGAAAATCGGGATTGCCCAAATCTCCATCCGCTCAAAAAGTAGTCTGGCAGCCATTCGCGTGCTGGATGAATGCTTGGCGGTGGAGACCATGTTTTATCCGGACGAAATCCGTCCCATTGCTCAAGTTCCCAACTTACCTGGACAGGAGGAGGTTAAAGAGAAAGAGCTGACCATGGCAAAAATGCTGATTGAGCAGCTATCTACCCCTTTTGATGCAGCAAAGTATACGGATCAGTATCGCGAACGTCTGCTGGATCTTATCCAGCATAAAGTGGCTGGTGAAGAGGTGCGAATTGCCCCAACACAGCCTCAGACCAATGTGGTTGACTTAATGGCTGCCCTTCAAGCCAGTATTGAGGCAGTGAAGCCTGTCGTTACCGATCCTGGTCCTGCTGCGAAAAAACGTCCTACGCGTAAACCAGCAGCCGTGACAGCACAGCAGGCTGTGGCAGGCGACGCCCTCTCTCCGACTCCAGTCAAAAAGAGAAGAAGCACCACCAAACGTAAAGAAACTTGAGCTTTACAGAAAAGTCTGATTAAGGGGCGGCGCTGATACTGCTTTGATACGATAGTAGCTGACTAAACGCCCCCCGCTCCTCTTCTTCCAATTGGCGGTAGTTCCCCTGCTGTATGACCTCACCTTGATCCATTACAACAATTTGATCCGCATGTCTGATCGTTGACAGACGGTGAGCGATCACGATCAACGTCATTTGACCTTTCATCCGTTCCAATGCTGCCTGAATTGCAGCCTCATGCTCACCATCCAGCGCACTTGTCGCTTCATCCAAAATAAGTACAGGAGGATGATGCAAAATGGCCCGCGCTAATACCAGCCGTTGACGCTCTCCCCCGGACAGACGGATCCCGCGATCACCAATGACCGTGTCCAGCCCTTCAGGCAGTCTGGATACAAAGTTGTCTGCGGCTGCAAAATGTAGCGCCTCCCATAGCTGCTGTTCACTGGCATCCTTATCAGCCAGCTTCAAATTTTCGCGGACGGTCGCATGGAACAGAAATGGGTCCTGTGACACGTAACCAAACGACTGCCGCCACAGCGGCAGCAATTCGTCATCCAGCACATGACCATCGATTTTAATCTGTCCCTCAGTTGGGCGTAAAAAACCCATCAGGACATCAACCAAGGTGCTTTTGCCTGCTCCTGATTTGCCTACAATGGCGGTCATTCCCCGGGCGGGTATGAACAAATTAATATGACGTAGTGCAGGTTCTGCCGCACCCTCGTAACAATAATCCAAATGGCTGCATTCTATTCCATTACCAAGGGATAGGGGTTGCCGTGCAGATATAGATGGTAGATGATATACCGATGAATCGAATGGGACAAGAGCCTTAGAAGATGTAAGCCCGATCAACGAGGGGTCTGAGAAAGCCTCGCATTCTCGTTGCACTTTGGTTACACTCTCAAAAGCAGAGATCATAGACATGATGTATTCCAGGCTCGCTTGAATAAGGGCAAACCTTGGCCATAAGCGGGAAAATATAAGGATGAGCACAATCAATCTTTCAGGTGTAACATGCAGCCACTGGAGCGACACAAATAGGACACTAACGACAAAAACAGCTGCCGCTATGCGATGAAAAAACTGCGTGGTCGCATTTTGTCGAACAAACTGAGTCGTATTATCCTCCATACGCTGTGTCAGAGATCGAAACCAATGGATATTCGCCGCTTCCAGCAGATTGCTTTTAATATCTTTCATCCCGTTCATATGATCCGTAATTCCGGCAAAATAAGCCTGTGACAGTTCAGTGGTACGATCACCTAATTGTTTGGCATTTCGGATGGAGCGACGGAACACGACAAACAACACCAGTCCACTCAAAAACACCAGCCCGGTTAAAGAAGGGGACAACCAAAAAGCCAGCGCAATCTGGATTAGCGTAAACATGACGGCTGTGGTCAGTTGGAGGAGCAAATTCGTTCCCTGACTGACACGCGCCAGCTCGGTCGTCATCACATGGCTAAAATCAGATTTACGCTGACGCAAATAAAAAGCCCACTGCGCCTTCATAAAGGAAGTGTATACGTCTATGCGAAGGCAACGCATAAAACGCTGCTGAATCCGCGAGCTGAGAATGGACTGGTAACGCTGAAGCCAAGCCTGCCCTGTAAGCAGCACTACGAAAAGCATTAACATCCCCGGCAACAGCCAGCTTTTAGGAATGTACGGCAAAAAATAATCAAATCCATCCGACAGAAATGGCATTTCTGAATGACCACCAAATACACCGATGGCCGCCAGCATAGGAATAAGCATATAAATGCCGACACCTTCCAGTAAGCTGACGATGATCATACATCCAATATTAAGAATTAACGCCCCGCCGTTCACAGCATACAGCTTGGTCATATATATTCGCAGGTGAGTCATAATGTACACTCCTTATCGGGTCAGTGCTTTGTAAATCGCCGCTTCAGCCAAAGAAATGGACGTAAAGGAATATACAAAAAATGCAGCTGGCGAGGCAGTGGAAAAACGACTGAATCCCTCGTAGAAGGAAACAAACGGCTGATGAGATACCATAGTCTGTGCCTTGGCTCCTTTAAGGAAAGCAAGTAAGCGCGACTAACCGGCTGAGGGGTAAACGCTGTTGTTGTAGCTCCAGCAATGGCTGGACTGGGGGCGACTGTAGTAGCACCTACAGGCTTGGAAAGGCTGCTTACAGCAGTGTTCACTGTATTCACCGGGTCACTAAGGATACTGCTGGCATCTTTCGGTATGTCAGCAGCATCCTTGACGGCGTACAGAACAGCTTCGCCTGCGGCTCCACTGGCTGAAATACCGCCACTCAAAGGGGCGGTATTCATCGACTCGGTCAAAGCTACGCTGGGCAACAGCTCTGACCGAACGAGTCTGCCTGTACCCGCCCGATTGGCAACCGGGTACGGCGCGGGGACGCTGGCCTGCATAAAGGCCAGCGCGCTCAGCGCAAGCCTGTGCGCCTGCCGGGTAGCCGATATCGGACGCATCGGCTCCGGGATCGGCGTACCCAACAGCGCAGCGGCCAGCGCCCAAGCCTGCCCGCCCGCAGGCAGGCCCCCGTAACGGCGCATTAGCGGCAGTAGCGCCCCCCAATTGACAGCGCGTACCGCAAGCCTGTCGATGTCTACTAACCAGCGCAGCCTGAACCAGCCGTGACGCGCTCCGTGTGCGCTCAAGTATAGAAATTGATGCTCGCTGCCAAGCGTATACATACAGGATGTCATCACATTCCTGTTGTCGGCAGAAGTCGCCGGTGCCATCTGACTGGCTCGAACTCCTGCGGCCTTCCCCATTTGCCGACAGTCCCAAAGCTCGTCAAAGGAGGGCTCCCGCCCTCCATCCGGATGAAGCCGCCAGTGCAACTCGATTTCTACCCTCTTTTGCAGATGTAGGAAGGAGGCATGATGATCCTTCCACTTCCAGCTACCAAGGACGCGTACTTCTCCGCTTTTGGACGCATATCCGGCTTCCTCCATCCAATGCTCCGCTTCATCCATGTCATCCGGGGCAATAAGTAAATCAATGTCTTTAGAGGTACGCAGGGAAACATCCCCGTATAATTGCTGCGCCAGAGCAGGACCCTTCAGCATCAGCACACGGATTCCATGAGCTGTGAGCAGCCTGGTCAGACGCTCGGCTTCTGCTTGAAGCTGGAGCATGCGTAGCGTGTTTCGTTGATATTGTGCCTGAAGGTTTCGCAGCAATTCTGCGGGGATGAACGGGTGATTCAACGTTTTCAGCTGGAGATACACTGTAGGTACCACACGATGGTGTTCTATCAGACGCAGCAAGCGGGACCAATCCATCTCCTGCAGCTGGAAAGCAGTCGTCGTATCCTGCCATAGATTGACGTCTTTACGAAGTAGAGAGAGTAATAACGTGAATTCTTGATCCTCATTCCAATTCGCAAGTTCCAAAATAGACTTGGTAGTCATGGATTCTTCTCCTTCGATTCTTTGAACACTCTTTTTTTCTCACACTAAAACAAAGAACTGCCTTTATCCGCTGTCTTCGTATTTGTAGCTGTCCCAGCACGTCTCCCGAATATTCCCACTACGGTAAACGCCCCCATCTCCCGTTCTCCCGTAACATAGATCGGCCCACTGCGTACCCATGCATGTGCGGCCAGTTGTCCCGCAGCATTTTTGGCTGTGCCCAGATACAGTGTGCAGTCCAGTTTTCTGCGTACCAGCAACGTCATAGCGGCAGCGGCTTGTACAAGACAGCTACTGCGCCAAGGAGTATAACGGCTGGCCAAATCCACAGCTTGTGAAATGTGACGGATAGACTTCTCCTGCCCGATCTCACACTGCCAGGGAGTTTCTTCCATGCATTTTCCCCAAGCCCCCGAGTAATCTCCAAAAGAACGACGCTGGCGAAATCTCGCGCATCCCAGCTCCAGCCAGGCTTCCGGGAACAATCTCCTGACCTCTGGAGGCAAGAGAAGAAGCCGTTGTATCCGCATGTTAGTCCAACTCCCGCAGGAGTCTCAGCAATCCTTCCCGCTCCAATTCAGCTACAAAGGTATGTACCTGCTGTCTGCACTGTTCCTCGTCCACTTCATATTCATTCATCAGGACAGTTACAATATCTCCAAGTGAAGGACTGGATTCTGCCAGTTCCCAGATCCGTCCTCCGGTGAAGCCCAAATTATAATACTTTCCAGTATGAATACTCATCATCACTTTTTCTCCGTCCATATCACTTACATAGACCTCTTCACCATACGTGACGCGATAATGATCCTTAGCTGGATTAGTGGCTGCCATAACTCTTTTCCTCCTTATGAATGAGTTCAAGTACCCGTTGTACAACCTCGGACGCCGTAAAAAAGGAGCTATCCCTCAGCAGTCGCCAGCCTTCCACTTTCCGAGCCATCCGGGCCGCTGTATCAAAATACCATTCACCCAAACCCATTCGCGGAATGATCACCCTACGATATGTATGCTGTAGTAAAGTATGCAAGCACTCCAGTTTGTTCAAGGGCTGTTCCGTAACGGCCACTGGCTCCCCTTCCCGCATCAACTCACGGTTGGGAGAATCGCTCACAAGCTCGAATACGCCGCCCAGGGGAAGCGGATCGTTATAAAATTCGTCCACAGTAGGCACGGCATATTTATTGAACTCACCTGCGATCCTACGCAAATCTCGGTATTGTGCCCTTACAGGATTGTCGTCAGTTAGGGAAAGAACGTGCTTTCTTTGTCGTACATGCCTGTTCTCCCGTAATGCCTCCAGTTGAAGCAAGCTTTCCAGCCCCAGCTTCTGCTGCGGATATGCCGGATATACGATGGCTGCGGAAGCTGTAATATTTATAGCAATCACGTCATCACTGATCATCTGATAGCCAGCCTGTCTAAAGGCAGCAGCCAGCGTCGATTTTCCCGTGCCGGATTCACCTACAAATGCGTAGGCCCGACCTCCGATGGCAACCGCACTTCCGTGAATAGGCAAAATCCGTTTTTGCAACAGTAGAACACCCATGCATGTGCCCAGTACAAACAGCCGCACGGTGTCAGGATCAGCCCCAGGTAACATACTTACCTCGATTTCCTGGCCTCCCCTGATGGCATAAATGGCCGTGCCCGGTATTAGGAACATAAAGCGTTCACCCTGCATTACAAAATTGGTCTGCTCCAGTTGGTCCCTCCATGCTGACAAATCAGCCTGTCGAATGACCACATCCTCTCCCACTCCCTGCTTTGCCGGGATTAACTCTGGTAAGGTCAGCTCACTGGCAATCCTGAGTCCAAAGGCTGTGTATTTCACCCGACGGATATGGGTACTCCTGTCATGCACGCTAGAACCACTCCCCTGTTCTTAAAATCCCGTCTTTATTTCTTTGGGTCCAACCTACCCCCAAAGAAATAAAGACGGCTCGTGATCATAAAGCTATTCGGCTCTCAGTCCAGCATCGGCCCATGTATAATGATCGATTAGCTAGGATTATACAAATCGGCATCGTGGTCTGACACCCAGTCAATCTGCTTCCAGCCTTTACCCGCCATAGTCTGGTTAATATCCAGTACCTCAATCGTAGGTTCCTGCCATTCTTTTTTACTCATCTCATCACCTCCCCTCCCACGAATGGCACCCGTCTGACCAGATAAAAAAGAATCAGTTCAATCCACAGAGAAAACGGTACACGATCAAGCTGTGCATGAACAGTCGTATATTCGGATCAGAGGCCTGCTCCGGACGGGGATGTCGGTAGTTCGCCATAGCCGTCTTAATGTAGTCCATATTGAGATATTCGGCAGCTCGCAAATCATGACACATCACTTGCAGTTCTCCCATAAACGTGTCCCAGCAAGGGAGCATACGATGTAGCCAATCAGCAGGCTGTACGCCGCGTACCCGCTGGTTCAACCGAACATCATCAGGGAGATGATCACGCATAGCTTTACGAATGAGGGCCCTGTCCCGACCGTTTTGTACATATTGTTCAAAAGGCACCGATAAGCAAAAGCGAATTACACGGCTGTCCCCGGTCGGATCACGTTCCCACAGGCCATAACGAAGTGAAAGTTTGGTCGCCATAACACCATTTTTGTTGGCAATCGCCAAATTCGAAAACTTCTCTTTTCTTGTCTGATCGGCATTTTTCCTCCAACCTGTTCCACTCAATACAGGAATATCTTCTACATTCATCCGTTTGGCAAACTCCGGGTGAATCAGTGAAGGAATCGGACTTCGATTGCCGCGTCGCAACCATGTACGAGCTTCAAGTGAAGTGGCTTTTTTCAACATCACAGGTAGTAGATGAGACATACGATTGCCCGTAAGCTTGCTGTATCGCCACACCCCCTGCAAGGATTGCAGCCAATGTAAACGACGAAACTGACGGGCGTAATAATCCATTGCAGGTCCCCACGATACGGTAAAATTACCACGTGCCCCAGTCAACAGAACACCGACATTATGTTCCTGTGCTTTCTCATAAAAACCTCTGATCCAAAAGGAGTTCTCAAAATATTTGTAGGGAGCCTCCATCAGCTCCAGCCAAATATCAATTTCAGAAAACGGACTTTTCCCCTCAAAATCCATATAATTTTCATGAATGTTGCCCACATAGCGAGCTGTGGACTGTATATAGCTGCGTTCGTTCGCCAGTAATGTAGGCGGTGTCCAATCTGTAAAATCTTGAACAGGTACATAGCTGTAGGCATGTAGCGGCTTGTGTTGTAAGTGCAGCGCTGGTGCGGCAAAGCTGGCAACCGCTCCAGAATCCAATCCCCCACTCAGGGCAGCCCCTACGGCGCGATGCGTCCGTAATCGGGCAGTTACCGCCTGTGAGAACACCTCGCGGAAAGCTTCTATGTATTCGCCCCCTGTTTTGAACCGCAGCGGCTCTACCTCATCCAGACATGCATATTTACGGAGCAATTGCTTTCCCTCTTCCATGGTGAACCAATGTGCAGGAGGCAACTGATTGATATGCTTGTAGGCGGTCGTTCCGATATCGACGGATTCCTGCATTGCACGGATCGATAAGAATTCGGCCAGCCATGGTTCATGCAGTTCTTTTCGCAGAGAGGACAGAACCCATAGCGGAGCGACTACCGTGCTAAACGCAAATCCTCCGTCATATTGGTAGGTGTACAGCGTACGATTGCCTGTCATATCTCTAGCACCATATAACCGATGTTTCGTAGCATCCCAAATGACAAAGGCAAAATCACCTATCAGAAAGCTTGCTGCATCTACACCCCATTTGTCATATGCCAGCAAAATCAGCTCGCTGTCCGTGATACCTTGTCGCCGCCCCTGCTCAACTGCTAGCCGTTCAAACAGCTCAGAACGATTGTCAATGATCGCATCGGCCGTAATGGCCAAATCTCTCAGCTCATCATAGAAGGGAAGACGCTCATGGACAGATTCGGGGGTCACATGCTGGGCATGACATCCCAAAAAAATGGAACCTTCACACCAAGTGCACACGCGGTCAGCGGGATATTTTTGCAGAGTTTGCATCATTCTCTCGCCTTCTTCAGCATATACAGACTCATGCCCAAATCTATAGATTCCGGCAATTGCACTCACGTTCTCCCCCCTTTTTCTTTTCCGATACTTGATAACACTACAGACGCCCAGCGCCCGAGCTTACGGGCAAATAGGCGGGATCCGATACCTTGGCTAGGGCGCTGATAGCTTTGGAGCTGCTCGATAAGCCGGTTCCGCTCTTCAAAGCTATGTGCCAGTCTGTTTTCCAGCGATTGAATTCGTCTATCACTCACGACCTGTGATATATCCATCCTTGCCAGGTTGTGAGGTGCTGCATGACGGGTTGCATTTGTCATGAATACTCTGTTATCTGCATCATGTTCTTCCAGCATCCGATAAGCTGCCTTCCATTCAAAGCCACTTTGTTGGAGGAATTGGTGTGTACGTCGACTCAACAGCTCTACATCCGGATCATCTTCAAAACGGACTCCAGTCATCTGCTCAGCCTGTTCCAGCGCCTCCCCGTAACCAAGCTGCCTAAACAAGCGAGCTCCAATACTTCTGCAATACAGTTCAATTTCCAATGTACTCAACAGATGTTGCCAGCTATGTACCGAATTCTGATGCGCCTGTTCATGCTCCATGACAAACGGATCACCCGCTCCCATGCTATAAAAAAGACTAGATTGAGGCGTATTCGCAAAGTTCCCGTACCTTTCCATTCCCGACTCATAATGGATCCCCAGAAAATGACACAGCTTCTCGATCTCCATCCTTGGATTGGCTACGAGCTGTTCATACATCAGCGGGTATGCAAGTGGATGAGGTGTGGCAAAATAATGAGCGTAACGGAACAAACCAACCGTAATATCTGTCATTTTCATATTAAAATGCGGACTCCCCAGTTCCTTCAGCAGGTGAAAGTGTCCGCCCCGGAGCTGATTAACCTTTTTAAACGAGGCGACGATGGCTAAAGGATTGCGGATAAGCCATACTCGGCGGGCAGCCGGGAACAAACGGTCTAAAAATTCAAGCACTGTATAGTAACGCGGTGATTTGTCGATAAGCATATCAGCGGTCGTCCCTTCAAGCAGGCCATTATATATTTCAAGTGCATACGAACGAGAGGCCTGCTCCAATACCTGTGGAGGGACCATGCCTTTAAAAAATTGCCGGAGTATTCCTGTTCCTCCATATGGCCGGGCATGTGACTGAGGAAGATCATATAAACTGAGCAGAAACCACATTTCCTGCGTGGCAAACAGACGGGAATGGTTTTGCAAAATGGCGGTTAGCAGCGAGCTTCCACTTCGAGGGACACTCAACAAAAATACTAGCTTTCCGCCTTGCTTTTCAATCAAGCACATTCCTCCTCTACCTCTGCTCAAGACGTTTTAATAGATACACATCGTATTTTTATTATAATTTATGATACATAGTGTATCTTGTCAATCCTTTTAATGGATAAATTCTGTGCTGCACGTTCATGTTAAACCTTATGTAGATTTAGAAGTGCAGCCAGCTGTCTGTAAATAATGATCTTGCTGCATGTTAGCCAAAGGAGCATAGCACTATGGGACGAGCTGTTAAAGGTACGATTACGATTGAAGGTCACGAAATTGCGATCACAAACCCGGATAAACCGCTGTGGCCCGAAGCAGGTGTAACTAAGGCGCTATATCTTCGCAAGCTTGCGGTATTGGCCCCCTTCCTGCTCAAATATTGCCATCAGCGTCTACTGACTGTCATCCGTTGGCCACATGGGATTCATGGGGACTTTTTTTATCAGAAAAATGCCCCACATCCTCGGCCAGACTACATTGAAACCGCTCTGCATGATGGCATTGAGTATATCGTGCTTGGAAAGCTGCCCCAACTACTCTGGCTCGGTAATCAAGCTGCGTTGGAATTTCATCCCTCTCTGCACCTAGCAGGAAGCCAACTGCCCTGTGAATGGATGATTGATCTTGATCCATCCAGAGAGGTCGAGCCACGCATTATGGAGGCTGCCTCCATTGTAGGCGAAGTATTAGCTTCGCTTGGGTTGGACTCTGTCCCCAAAACCTCCGGGGCCACGGGTGTACAAATTATCGTCCCGATCCGTCCAGGCATAACCTTTGACGAGCTTCGCAGCATCGGACTGTTGGTTGGACAATTTGTAACGGAAAAGCACCCGCATCTATTCACACTGGAACGATTAAAGAAGGATCGCGGAACAGCCATTTATTTTGATTATTTGCAGCATTATCAGGGAAAAACCTTAGCCGCTCCTTATACTCCACGGGCACGTCCCGGCGCTACGGTCTCCACTCCACTAACCTGGGAAGAGGTACGGCAGGATGTGTCACCACTGGATTACCATTTGCTGAATATTGAAGAACGGTTAAACCAGATAGGCGACTTGATCGACAAGGTTCCTCCCCAGCCTGTAGAGGACCTCCTCAAGCATATGCGTTCCAAAACACACCCAACCTAATCCATGCTTTGAAGCACAAAAAAGGGGACGAACCCCGCAGCCATAGGCTGAGAAATTGTCCCCTTGCGCTAGTGTATTCCTTTTTTCTTAAAACGTCCGCCCTTCACATCGTGAATATTACCAATCGCAATGAAGGCGTGCGGGTCCCAATCCTCAACGATGCTCTTGAGCTTCGCTTCCTCCAGTCGGGTAATGACGACGAAAATCACTTTCTTGCTCTCGCCTGTAAAGCCGCCTTCACCTTCCAGATAAGTTACACCCCGTCCAAGACGGTCCGTCAGGGCATCTCCGATATCACGGTATTTATCACTAATAATCCAGACCGATTTGGACTGATCCAGACCCTCAATCGTAATATCAATCATTTTCATAGCAATATAATAAGCAATCATGGAATACAGGGCATTCGGCCAACCGAACACAAAACCCGCACTTCCCAGAATGAAAATATTAACAAACAGTACGATCTCACCGACCGAAAAAGGAGTTTTTTCACTGACGAGAATAGCTACGATCTCTGTCCCATCCAGCGAGCCGCCGGACCGAATCACAAGACCTACCCCAACGCCGAGAATGACACCCCCAAAGATAGCGCCAAGCAGCGGTTCCCCAGGAGTCAATGCACTTACATTGTGAAGTAACGCAGTTCCGATGGACATAACGACGATGCCGAATAATGTGGATAAAGCGAAGGTTTTACCGATTTGTTTGTAACCGATAAGTAAAAATGGAAGGTTCAACAGGGTCAGGAAAATACCGAGCGGATAACCAGTAATCTTGGAGGCCATAATGGAGATACCTGTAACGCCTCCGTCAATAACGCCATTAGGAACCAGGAATATTTCCAATCCCACTGCCATCAGCGCTGCACCAACCACGATCATGGCTGCACGCTGTAATAAGCGTTTTACTTTGTTCTTTGGATTAGCTGGAATTTTGCTGATCTTGGTCAACTCTCCGGTTACATCTGTGATCTCAGACAGATTTTGGACTTCCTTGCTCACTACACTCATATATAAATCCCCCCGTTACAGTATGGTATATTAGACCGAAAAAGGGGCTGCTCTCCGCAGTCCCCTCTCCTTTACGGCGCTTAGTTATATGATTAGTATATCATAAAACTGTGATTTTGCGCAAAAAAGTTAGCAAAGAGCACATAAATCACAATAAAGCGGGATTATATTGATAAAAACGGCGAAAACCGCCTCTAAAGGAGGGGAGAGAGCATGCGAGTTAGAATTTCAGCTATTTTTTGAGATCGAGGACGTCTGCGGAACACGTTCAAATCTATTTTTGAAGAGTTGGAAATGTCCTCTACAAAATCTGCCGAAAGCCGTTTTAACGCCGAAGTCGCAAAAAGTACAGCGGTCAACTCAAAATTATAGAAAAAGCTTCGCATGTCCATATTAGCGGTCCCAACCGAGCCGAGCAAATCGTCCACAATTACCACTTTGGCGTGGATAAATCCTTTTCGATATTGGTAGAACTCCACTCCCGCCTCAAGCAAATCTTGTACATAGGACAGTGACGCCAGGTGAACCAGTTTTGAATCTGATTGGTAGGGAATAATAATTTTCACATCTATGCCACTGACGGCCGCCAGCTTCAGCGCCTCATAAATCCCCGGATCGGGAATAAAATACGGCGTCGTTATCCAAATCCGCTTTTTGGCAACCGTGAGCGCTCCAAAGCACAATTCCTGAATCGTGTCCCATACCTGATCGGGACCACTGCTCAAAATCTGTACTTCCTCATCCCCTGTGCAGGTATGTGGAGGAAATAAATTCACGTCCATCAGCCTCTCTCCCGAAGCCAGCTTCCAATCGCTAAGAAACACATTTTGCAGAAAATAGACGCCATCTCCTTCAATCTGCAAATGCGTATCCCTCCAAAACCCCACTTTGGGGTACTTTCCGAGATAATCGTCGCCTACATTGATTCCCCCCACAAATCCGATCGTGCCGTCCACCACTACGATTTTCCGGTGATTACGATAGTTAATCCGGCGGTCTAGCGTGGCGAAAAACGGCGGTAGAAAATAATGAAATTCGACCCCAGCCTCATTACAGGTACGAATAAATGAATAGGGTAAATTGTAGCTCCCTACGCCGTCCACAATGAATCGTACCTTAACTCCCTCGCGTGCCTTACGGATCATGACCTCCTGAAATTTTTTTCCGATTTCGTCTGCCCGAAATATGTAAAACTCCACATGGATATGATGTTGTGCCTGTTCCATCGCTGTCAGCATAGCCTCAAAGGTTTCTTCCCCGTTCGTCAGCACACGTGTACGGTTGCAGCCTGTCAACGGGTTTTCCGACATACGAATTAACTGATTAAACAGACGCTCCTGATGCTTAAAATGGGGATTGTGCATTTGCTCTACATTTTCAATCACCTTGGTTTGCGCCCACAGACGTTCACGGAATTCACGAAATAGCTGCGATCCTGCTTTACGAACCACTTTGCGCTTCTGGTAATCCTGTGCAACAAAATAGTACACCACAAAACCAATAAGCGGGAAGCAAAACAAAATAAAGAGCCAGGCTACCGCTTTGGACGGCTTGCGAAATTCAAAGAGCAGAATCGTCCCGGTCTGAAAAATAAAAATAATTAAAACCAACAGCAACCACAGCATATCTAAGCCTCCTTATATATCTACGTTTTATACAAAGCTCCAATTTTTTTGACATGTTTGCCTCTTAAGCTGAATAGATAGTAACCAAGCACTATAGGAGCGATGTCCGGAAAGGAGCGATTATGAAAAAAGGAAGCCTAAATCGCCGGATGACCCTGCTTGTCATTCGGGATGCACAGCAACCGCCCAAGCAGCTACAATGCTCCGCAGCCGCTGTCATTCTCGTCCCGACCCTTGTGATCGCATCAATCTCTACGCTCGTGATCGGGCTGCAAATCCGTTCTTCCCATATTATTTCCCAAATGGAAACCAATCTTGCTGTCCAGAGTTTGCAGATGGAGGTCACAGTAGCAGACAAAGACGCAGCCATTGGGCGACTGCGGCAGGAAGTCATGGAGCTGACGAATCAAGCCACCAGTATTCGCGAACGTCTCCAGCGTGTAACAGAGCTGGAACAACAAATGCAGCAATTCATTCGTAAACACGGAAATTCCTCCAGCGCAAGCAGCAATAAATCAACCATAACTCCGCTCTCCTGGGATACTTCCGGCCATACCGGGGGTGAATTGATCGCAGTGCATGAAAATACAGCTCTTCTAGCCCGCCAGGTCATGGATGATTTTCAGGAAATCGAAGCTCTGCTAGACACTGTGGAGCGTACGGTTCCGCGCTCTATTCAACAGGCAAACGCCGTCCAGCAGAACCTGGAGCGCCAACAAGCCGCACAGCTGCTCCAGACCCGCAGACTGGCACTTGCTGAACAAGGGAGGCCCTCCATTTGGCCTGTTGGTTCGCGGCGCATGACCTCCAGCTTCGGCTACCGCAGCGACCCATTTACAGGTAGATCCGCTTTTCACTCCGGCGTGGACATTGCCGGTCAATCCGGTGATCCTGTCTATGCGGCAGGGGCAGGCACTGTGCTGGAGGCCGCTTCCAGCGGAGCCCGTGGCAATTGCATCATCATTCAGCATCCTGACGGACTCCAAAGCTGGTATATGCACCTAAGCGGGATGCAGGTAGCTCCCGGGGACCGTGTTCACAAAGGACAGACCATTGGCCTGCTGGGAAGTACAGGGAGAAGCACGGGACCTCATCTTCATTTTCAGATCGTCAAGCATAACCAACCTGTCGATCCATTGCTGTATGTACAATAAGGATTTTGCAAAATACTTACCATAAAGGATTGGAGGAAAACGTTCATGTTCAAGGAATCCAAAAAAAAGCTCTCCACCCCGGCGACGGATACACTGCTCGCTAACGGCACTAGCTTTGAAGGTACGATTGAGGCAGAGGCCAACATTCGCATTGACGGTCATTTTCAGGGCGATATCTACAGCACTCGTACTGTCGTCATTGGAGAATCAGCAGTTGTACGTTCGGACATCATTGCACGGGACGTCATTCTTGCCGGCAAGGTATTCGGCAGCATCACCGCGGAAGGACGGCTGACCATTACACCGACAGGCGAACTATATGGAAATACGGCGACCCCTACATTGGTCATTTCTGAAGGCGGCATACTGAACGGCACGAGTCAAATGAACCAAACTATGGAGGCAGAGTCGCCAGCTGCTATAGAGAAATCATATGATGAAAATCAATCCAGTTTCAGCCAAGACAATGAGGACAGCCAAGCCTCCCTACAACCCGAAGCGGGATAGGGCGGCTTACACTCCTTATATTTCTAGCAAAGCCTTCATTTACTCCATAATATCCTCCACTCTGCGTTCCAAAAATAAATGGTATACCTTGCGTATGACGATTTTGCCACACATATACAATGGAATAACCAAAATGATACCCAAGATCCCAAGTAGATCGCCACCAACTAGCAATAAAATGACGACAGTCAACGGATGAATGTCCAGTTGCTTGCCAAAGACAATCGGTGACAGCCAATTATCCTGAATTTGCTGTGCAACGATCACCACCACCAGCGACCAGAGCGCCATGGAAGGCGATTCGAGAAATCCAATGATAACCACAGGTATAGAAGCAGCTACTGCCCCCACATAGGGAATAAAATTAAGGAAAATCGAAATAACGGCAAGTAGCAAAGCATAAGGCAAACCAATAATCAAAAATCCAAGGAACATCATCAAGCCCAACGCGACATTGATCAGCACTCGACTGACGATAAAGCTGCTGAGTGCACTATCAATATCCTCCATCACTTCCAGCGCGTCCTTATGATATTTTTTAGGAAAGAAGTTGAGCATTTTAGGACCAAACTTGCTTCCTTCCTTCAGCATGTAGTAGAGCAATATGGGAAAGGTAGCCAATACGATAAAAAAGTAGGATACGAACGATACCAGCTTTACCGAATAATCTGACAGCGTTGAAAAAGCTTCGTTTAACGTATCTGACAGTTGTGACAGCGGGTCTTCACCCGGAGGCAGCACTTGTCTCAAGGATTGATTATGCCGCCATTGGCTTAATTGATCAACCAGACTTTTAATGAGCTTCGGCGCATTCTCAAATAAATTGGTCACCTGATCACGGAGCGTAGGCCATACTCCCCATGAGAAGAGGAACAGTAACACGCCAATGACCAAATAAATCAGTAATATGGAAATCGATCGTTTGATTTTTCTTCGTTCCATGACATCTACGATCGGTCTCAATAAATAATAGAGGAAAAAAGATAGCATCAGCGGTACTATCAGCAGGCTGACCAAGGATACGAGAGGACTGAATATAAAGCTTACTTTGGTGCCCAAGTAAATGATGAGCAATAGCATGACGATTCCTGAAGTCAGACGAAAAAAACGATTATTTTGCAGCATATCATGCGCCCCCTGTTCTGTTTCTCTCTACTTCTTTAAACGCAAACCGACCCTATTGATTGATTCTTGCTGAAAATAGATTACAATATACCCACACTTACAGAATATGTAGCAAAAAAGGAAGTCCAAATGGCTAGGCATTGGACTTCCTTTTTGTGATCTTAGCATTTTGCCAAAATCCTCGTATGATTAAATCACACATTCTAAGAGATACGTGTTTAGGTTGAAACATCGCGTTTTACGAAAACCACCCAGGCAATTGCGATAAAAACCACATAATAAGCAGCCAGCACGGTGAGCGAAAAGGTTAGATCGGAAGTTACTGTACCCGGCGGCATATCTAGATATTTTTTCAGATCCATATGCGTAAAGAGTACGTATTGGGTCCATTCAAAACGATCTGTGCTGAACAAACCAATCGAGTTATACACTGTTTTGGTGAACATCATAAACAAAGACAAACCAATCGCCAAGGCGCTCGAACGAAACACCGCAGATAACATAAATGCAAAAGCCATGGTCACGAATAGGGCGATATAGCTATACAAAAAGTTCAGCGTTACGTAAGATACCGGATCACTGAACAGCGGAACAGAGCCCGCTGGTGCATCCTTCGATAACATCAGCCAGGAGGACAGCGTAACCATCAAAACCAAAACGATCGTTCCGAGCAAGCTGAACAAAATCACCGATATATACTTGGACAACAGAATTTTGCTGCGAGTCCAAGGACGAATGAGCAGTAGCTTAATCGTTCCCCATGTAAATTCACCAGCCACCGAATCAGCAGCTACAATGACCGTAAACGTCGTATTGAGGAAAAATGTAAATAACGTTGTCAATGCGATGCCATCCCACACACTGACCTGATCGGAAACCAGAGAAATCAGCATCGGAATCACAGCGGTGATGACTGCCAGCAGCCCCAGCATGATCCATGTGCGCACACGCAAGTAGATTTTGAGATTTTCATTATGTACCAGCTTGAAGAAATCAGCCAATGGACCCGCCTCCCGTCACTTCCAAAAATTGATCTTCCAACGTACGGGCAACCGGGCTAATGGCGTACACCTTGACTCCATTTGCAGCCAGCAGACTGTTCATCTCTGCAATCTGTTCCCGCTCCAGGTGAAGCAGTAGTTGATTGCCTTCGACGCGCCCTGCTCCAGCAAGCGTATAAGCTTGCTCGGCATCATTGACTTCAAAAGCAATTTCCGCCGTCTGCACTTCTCCCTCTGTATTCTTCAACTGCTTAATATCGACCAACCGTCCGCTCTGAATAATAGCCACGCGGTCGCACATCAGCTCCATTTCGGATAACAAATGACTCGATACAAACACCGTAATTCCTTCCGTACGGGTTAATTGACGCAAATAATCCCGCAGTTCACGAATACCCTGCGGGTCCAAGCCATTGGTCGGCTCATCCAGCACGAGCAGCTTCGGACGATGCAAAATCGCCTGAGCTACTCCGAGTCGCTGTCGCATCCCGAGCGAGTAGGTTTTGACTTTATCGTGAATTCGGTTTCCGAGTCCCACCAGACGAATCGCTTCATCTATACGCTCTTGGGTCACCCCTGGAGACATGCGCGCAAAATGCTGCAAATTTTGATAGCCTGTCAAAAACTTGTACATCTCCGGGTTCTCAACAATCGCACCGACATGGGAAACAGCCTTTTCAAAATCGGTATTGATGCTGTCTCCGCAAATATGAATATCACCCTTGCTGATCGAAATCAGGCCAACCATCATACGAATGGTGGTCGTTTTTCCCGCACCGTTGGGTCCGAGAAAACCAAATACCTGTCCGGCCGGAACCTCCAGTGTCAGATTGTCCACGATCGCTTTTGAGGAAATGATTTTACTCACACCCTCCATACGTATGACGGGAACCTGCCCTGTCGCTTGCTGCATGCTATGAAACTCCTTCCATCCGGAGTGAAGCTGTCATCCATTTTACTGTACATTTCCGGTTTTGGAAGTATTGTACCATATTTATCCTTTCAGAAACACCTTTGGGAACACCATATCACGTCTGTTCCTTTTCCTTGTATATCCAAAGCACCCTCCACTCCTCATCTTCCTGCGTCACATAACAAGGCTGTACGATATCAAAATTACCGAATCGGGTCTTGTAATGCTGAGTGACCGTAATACGGTAAACCTTCCCTAAATCTTCCCCATTCGGATCGGTACGAATGTCATATTCAGCCTGCGGCTCCCCCAGTTCAAACGTAAACGTATCCGTCCCCATATCCTGCATAAAAACGTGCGCACGCTGCTGTACATACGTGGACTTCTCGAATTTCTTCTTCATTTGTGAATGAAAAAGCTCCCAGGAGCCGCCAAAATTCCCCGATTGCTCCATTGTGTAGAACTCGTTCAGCGCTTCTACGGCTTGATCCCCTTCCCCCGTAGACATCACCCCACGCAGACCCATCCACAGCAGCCATAGCAATCCACATAGGATTGCAAAATACAGTAGCTTACGGACGAACGCCGAAGCCGCTCTCCTTCTAAGCAGCACATATGTCCCTCCCTCTGTTGGACTATACCGAATACTCTACAGATGTATGTAGGACAAGGTGAGTTTAGAAGAGAATAGCGGGTCCTCCCTATAGGACATTTGCCTGCATAAGGGATGTCTAAGGCGATGCAGAAGTGGTGACCAAATGTTTCTCCAGCACTCCATGGATACGTTGGCGTTCCTGCTCATCTACGATGTAATAATACACGCCGTTGATTTTGCTCCCATGTCCCTTCACCTCAACGGTATCCATCTGCTTAAGGGACGGGCCGATCCGGGTCAGAAAGGTCGTCATATCATCAAAGGTAATGTCTGTGCGAATCTGCTCCCCCGCTGCCTCCAGTAGCGGTTTTACTCGCAACAGCCCTTCCTTGCTGATGGACTGGGCAAGAATTTGCTTGAGCAGCTCTCGCTGGCGAGCATTTCTCCCGAGATCTCCACGCGGATCATCAAATCGCATACGGGCATAGGCCAATGCTTCTGCTCCGTTCAAGTTCAAATTCCCCTGCGCAAAATGATGCCCCTCATACTGAAAATCAAGTGGATTGTAGACCTCCACTCCCCCCACAAGATCCACCATTTTCGCAAACCCTTCCATATTCATTTGTACATAGTAATCTATCGGATGGTTCAAAAAATGCTCTACCGTACGGATCGACATATCCACGCCCCCAAAAGCAAACGCGTGATTGATTTTGTCCTCACGCCCTCTACCGATCAACTCTGTTCGTGTATCACGCGGAATGTTGAACATTAACATCGAACCCTTGGCGGGATTCATAGATAGAACGATCATCGTATCGGATCGTCCTGGATCGTGCGGTCGCCGATCTACACCCAGCACCAGCACGGTGAACGGCTTAAACTGAGAGATGGCTGCCGGATTGGGTGTACTTGTTCCAGTGTTTGTTCCTGCGGAGCGCCCTGCTCCGCCTGTCGCAAGGGTAGAGACCACTCCGGGCTGCACGATGCTGCGCGGATGATACATCGCATCAGCCGCTGTTTTAAAGGAATGATACACATAGACGGTATAGGCAGCACCTCCTACAACCAATAACGCCACAGTCCCCAATGTCATCTTCAGCCATCGTTTCATAGTCAGCCTCCCTTTACGGATTCACTACAGACTGATGACGATCTATATCCAGATTGTTCATCTGTGGTCTGCCAACAGAATAGTATGCAAAGGCAGATTGTCTAATTTGTTCTTCCCTATACACATTGCGCCCGTCAATCATAATGGGATACTTCATCAGCTCATTCAGTTCACCCAGTCCGACCTCACCAAACTCCTCCCATTCCGTCAAAAGACACAATGCATCGCATCCTTCTGCTGCTTCCCGCGCGCTATCGGCCCACTTTATTTCCGGGCTGTCCAGCAATCGGCGGAAGTTAGCAGTAGCAATCGGGTCATATGCACGAATATGCGCCCCTGCCTCCAACAGCGACTGCATAATATCCAGTGCCGGGGCATCTCTTACATCATCTGTGTTCGGTTTAAATGCCAGCCCCCATATGCCAATCGTAGCTCCTTCCAGCTCACCCAGTGCCTCTTTCAGCTTGCGAATCACGTTAAAACGTTGTCCCTGATTCACCTCCACCACGGATTTCAGCAGCTTAAATTCATAGTCCACGTTGCCTGCAATTTGAATTAAAGCCTGCGTATCCTTGGGAAAACACGAACCCCCATAGCCGATGCCAGCAGACAAAAAGGAGGAACCGATCCGCTGATCCAGCCCCATACCGTGTGCCACGCGTGTAACGTCTGCACCCACTTTTTCACAAATATTTGCAATCTCATTAATAAACGAAATTTTGGTCGCCAAAAAAGCATTCGACGCGTACTTGATCATCTCGGCCGAATGGATATCCGTGGTTAAGATATTCGTGGTCAGCGGCTCATGCAGAGTAGTTAGTACTGCGGATACATGCGGATCGGAAGCTCCAATGACGATTCGATCTGGCTGTAGGGTATCCATGACCGCCGAGCCTTCTCGTAAAAATTCAGGAACCGAAGCAACACCAAAAGGATAGTTCGTGCGACTAGCAATCCAATTTTGAATACGCTCGTTCGTTCCGACAGGCACCGTGCTTTTGGTAACAATGATCTTGTAGCCATTCATGGCATCTGCCACCTCGCACGCTGCTTCTTCAATATAGGACAAGTTGGCTTCCCCGCTCGGCAATGAAGGCGTACCTACCGCCAAAATAACAATATCAGCTGCCTGCACCGAAGCTGCGGTATCTGTTGTAAAGCTCAACCGTCCCTGCTCCACATTATCTTTAATTAGAGCCTTTAAGCCTGGTTCATAAATCGGTACCCCGCCTGCACGCAACTGCCGAATTTTATCTTCATTCTGATCGATACAGACGACGGTATTGCCAAGCGCGGCAAAACAGACCCCTGACACCAGTCCGACATACCCGGCACCTATTACACATAGCTTCAAAGCAATTCCCCCTTTTTACATGCTGTCTTATTTCACTGTACTTTTGCCCCGCTTTACTTCTCTATGCCTCTCCCTGTATGCCGATTATGATAGAGCGTGAGCCTTTTATTATGTCGATAGGATTTGAGAAAACGATAGATATACATTGGATTGTTATAGGCATACCTCTTCCACAAACGCTTTGGCTCACAGATCAGACGGTACAGCCACTCCAGTCCCAGCCTTTGTATCATTAGCGGCGGCCTGCGAACCTTACCTGTAATATAGTCAAAGGCAGCCCCTACTCCAATCATCACGCCTCGGATACGATCTTTGTTGCGATGCATCCAGACTTCCTGCTTGGGGCAGCCCAGACTGACGAATATGATATGCGCACCTGAGGCATTGATTTCCTCAATGATCCGCTTCTCCTCATCTGGCTGCAGTTCACGAAATGGCGGTGAAAAGCTGCCCGCGATACGAATTCCAGGGTAATCCTGTCCTATCCTGTCTTTTAAGCTATCCAGCGTATCCGGCGTACTGCCGTAAAAATATACGCTCACCTCCGTCTGTGGCGCACGTTCACACAACTTGAGCATCAAACTGGGGCCATCTACTCGATCCTGACGCTCGAATCCGTACAGCTTGAGCGCCCATACCAGTGGCATACCGTCTGGAGTACACAAATCAGCTTGAGTGAGCGCTTCGTGGAACTCGGGCTGATTCCCGGCCGTGACAATGGAATGGGTGTTGCAAATACATACATAGCTGTCCTTTCGTCCGACTGCCCATTGTTCCAGCGTATGTACCGTCTCCTGAAACGTCAGCGCTGCAACATCTGTGCTCGCAATCCTTCCGACTCTATACTGGGGCAGCTGCTTCATCATCGCATTCCTCCATAGCCTCGCTATATATCGCCAGCAGTTGCTTCACATTCACTTCTTCCGTATAGTGTGCAGCATAGTTTTCCGCCACCTTCTGTCTCATAGCCGCATAGTTCTCATAGGCTACTGCACGGCGAATCACGGTCTTAATATTTTCCAGATCATCATGTTGAAAATGGAAACCCGTCACCCCGTCCTCCACAACTTCCTCCAATGCGCCGATTCGGCTGCACAATACCGGCGTTCCCACGGAATAGGACTCTACAATCGTCATCGGAAAACCTTCATACCAAATAGAAGGCACCATCACATACATGGCCCGGCTCATGCAGTCCAGCACCGTGTCTCCATCTTGCTTGCCGAGAAACCGAATATCTTCCTGCTGATGAGCAGCCGCCAGTTCAGCCTTTTCTGGACCCTCTCCAATGATGACCAGTCTCAATCCGCCCCGATCTTCCAGCTGTGACCAGGCTTGCAGTAGATTGCGAACCCCTTTTTCAGCTGAAATCCGCCCCACGAACAACAAATAACGATCATTGGGATCATACTTGGCTTTCACTGTTTGATGATGGACAAAATTCGGTTTTACTGCGATGCGGTCCAGCGGAATGCCGCTTTCGGCAAATTTGTCCCGTGCAAACTCCGTCAGCGCAATATAGCGACTTACCTTGTGCTGCCATGTGCCGATCAGCTCGTTGAACTTAATCATCGCCGCCACCGGAATCGTCTGCAGCTGCGAGCCTCGGTAACATCCATGACGGATGGAGTGCAGCAGCGTGCCGTGCAGGCATTTTTCACAAACTTCATTCCCTCGCATAAAGGTTGCCGCCGGACAGATCAGCCTGTAATTATGCAGGGTCTGGACAACCGGAATCCCCAGCCGTTCACAGGCATGATAGACCGAAGGGGATATGACCGGGAAAAAATTGTGCACATGTACCACATCCGGTTTCACTCGCAAAAGCAACCCTTTGATCCTTTTGAATTCTGGGAAGGACCAGGTTGCCTCTACCGCCAGCTTTGCCATGTTGGCCAATCCTTTGCTTTGAATGCTGTCGTTATGCACATAGTAATGCTCCGTCTCTATTCCTCTGGAACGCAGCATAGCCGATTCCTGCTCGACAACCTTGTCTTCTCCCCCACTTTGCTGATAAAAGTTATGGATGATCAGTACTTTGCTTACAGGCGGGGTCATTCGTCTGCTAACCTGTTGACTCACGTGGCCGCCCCACTTTCCTGTGTTGATTGCATAGCGTGATTGGAGCTCATGGGTTTGATCCGTTGCTGGCTTACGATTTCATCTGCAATCCGATCCCACGACATACGCTCGATCGTAAGAAATGCTTTCTCGGCTAGGCTTTGTCTAAGCTCAGCATCCTCCAGCAACGTGCCTATACGGCCAGCCCATTCCTCTTCCGAAAAGCTTCTCAGCATCACTCCGCTTACTCCGTCCTCAATCAAGGTAACCGAGCCACCGTTCACCGAAGAAATAATCGGGACGCGGAACAACATGCTTTCCAGCAGTACCATGCCAAAAATATCGTATTGGGTCGGAAACAGCATCACATCCGCTGCTCCGTAAATCTGCCACAGATGACGTTGCTCCACTCTTGGAAAATGTATAATTCTATCCGTCAACCCCAGTTGCTGGGCATATGCCCAATAACGATCCGTATCTATCTTCCGTCCATTCCCAACCATTAACAAAAGGCAGCCAGGATGCTTTTGGAGTACTCTTTTGAACGTACTCAGCATAAAACGTATATTTCTCCGTTCCTCCAGCACACCGACATACAACAGCACCGGGCGATCTCCGATCCGACGCAGCTCATTCGCAACCTCACGGTTTTCCTCGCGCGCTCCACTGTTGTCGTCACTGTTGAATCCTCTCTCTACATTGCTGCGATCCAGTCCGACCCCAATCGTTATCACGTTGTCAAAGCCTTTATTCTCCAGATAGCGCTTGGCAAGATCGGATTTGACATAGGTTCGGCGTAGAGACTTTGTCACCTTAGGCAGCAGCATAACATCGTACAGTTTGCGGATCAGCGCATGCGTATTATCTCGGTATGGACCGTGATACAGCGCCAGCTTATCGGGACATTTACGGGAAAGCAGGTAGGTCATGATCTGGTTGTATTCTGTAGTAATGACCAGATCATAAGCTGCCAGAAAAGAATCTTTGAGAACATCTCTGTAGATGCTGTTGCTTAAGAACTTGAACCCGTGCAGCCAGATAATGCGCAAGGTGCAGCCTGCGTGGCGGTAGACCTGTTCCAGATGGGTCTCCTTACGATCATTGTAGTAAACAATATCGCAATCGTAGCCTTTACGGACGAGCGCTTTACCCAAGCCGACTTCCTGCAAATTGTATGAGGCTCCATTCACCTTGCTGGCAAAGTTGCGAAGATACAATATTTTTGGAATCATCATCAGTACTCCTGCCATTTCATATTGGGTGAATTATGGCATGCGGGGTTCAGAGACCGCTGCACGCTCCATTTGATCTTCCGATCGCTGTTGCAGTGGGATTCCTGGATATATAAAACATTACGAGGTAGGAATCCCACTGCAAAGGCGAACGTTAGCGCTTCTTCAGATTCAAATGGACCACTCCGCTGCTGACCGCCGTTTCCATAAAGTCACCCCATCTTAAAAAAGGGAATGCTGGGCATGAAGTGCCATCGCTGCGCGATGTACGCGTGCGAATACATACAGGGCGTTGTTTCGTCAAACAACTTGTAAGCTTGGCACGTTATGGCACGCTCACAAGCAAGCATGGCTATACTACCGCTAAGCTGAGCAAGATGCTTTAACTAGGCTTGACTGTGGCTTGCCGTGAGTACTATTCACCAAGTTCTTTCGCCTTGAGAGAGAACTAAGCAGAGCATTAATTACACCGGTTGCATGCTCGGTGTGAAGTTCGCGGCGATAGGGCGTAGCTATCGCCGGGTGACTTTTACCTCCCCCACCTTATAGGATGGGGGAAATTCTTTTGGGCGGCGGTGGATAGCGGAGGGTAAGGGTTTGAATCTGGAGAAGCGTCAGCGTTCGCCTTTGACGTGGGATTCCGCCCTCTATAGGGCTTATTCAAACCAAGGAATCCCACGTCAACAGCGATCGGAAGATCAAACCCATCCCGCAGCGGGCTTCCATCCACAATAGACGCTCCAAGATCAAGCCCTGCCCGAAGCGGCCTTCCCCCTCCAACTTGAATGTTCCCCCTGCCGCTGTCTTTCCTCCATCATCTGCATATTAAAATGGTCTGCCCCTTTAAGCTGGGCGGCTGCCATATCCGCTACCAAAGTCACGCTCGATTCCATCGGTACAAAGCGATATTTGTAGGCTGTAAGCCGATGATCCGTTTCGTGAAATAAAATGTCCTGGGCATAATTGCCCCATCGGTCCTTAGGCATCAAATCAATCGTCATACCTGCATGTGCAGAAGGCAGCAGCATATTGGAGCCGTGAATGCCAATGACTAATCGGCTGGCTGCGTACACCTCACATACCCGCATTTCACTATCCCGATCGAAGCGTGAGACGCGCTCGTCAGAAATCCATGCCGGGAAGCTTCCCGTGCGTCCAAGTCCCGCAACTGTAAAACGATGATCAGGAAAGCTTTCTCTCAGTCTGCGGAACAGTCCAATGATTTTGCTGCGTTGGTGATAAATTAGCGGTTTCAGGCCACGTTTGAGCTGTGGGAATTTTTGCACCGCTCTGGCAATATGATAGCTACCGCTCCACAAACGGTCTTCCCTCCATACAAAGGTGATGCGTGGATCCGACTCAACTTCCTCGTCATAACGGGAGACCCCTGTAAATTGCTCAATTTCAAACTGGCTGGGATGTGAATATGCCGGGCTGACATACACCTCATCAAAACGTATCAATTCCTCAATCATCCGATGATGTAGCAGAGGATAAAAGTTTCGTGCCTTGCTGAACGGCACATCGACCGTCCAAATTTCAGACACATATGCCGGCACCATCCACTCCAGCGACTTTTGCACAATAACGATGATCCCCATTTCCGGTGATTGCTCGTATTCGCGCTGAACATTCAGCAGCTTAAGCAACGCATGACCATACAAATAATCTATGGTGTTGACAATGATCACACGCGAAGAAGCTTTCTTTTTATGCACGGTCATACCGACTGCTAAATCATAGGAAGGATTCATCAAGGATTGCCGCAAAGGCTCTCCGAGCCATTTTCTTGACTTCGCATCACCGGTCAGGATATAGTCAGGCATTTCTACACGATAAGGTGAATACGTCGCATGACCGACCCTCATATCCTCAAGATATTCACGTCCGCAACCCTCACACTTAGTACTGACACATACGTGGATTCCCTGCCACAGTACCTCTCCCCCACGTAACGTGTCTCCACAATGCGGGCACTGTTCCTCATGCCGAACAAATGGTTTAATCGGTATCATGATTGTTCTCTCCAACTTTCGGTACTGTAATATGAACATGCCAGAAGGTCAGGATTGACTTCATCATCCAACCCAAATTGGCTTTGACTTCCTTAAACAACAAATCCATTAGAAATACAGATATCGTAAAGGACAATATCGTCGCCACTAAGGACCCTCTAACCCCAAGCCATGGGATCAGCGCGTAATTGAAGGCGATATTCGTAACCGCACCTATTACCGAGGTCAGCAACGTGTATTTGAACAAATTTTCATTGGTGATAAACAAGCTTTTGGCGACACTAAAGTTGGTGAAAAATAGACGAATCGCAAACAATGACAACAGCGAGCCTGCTTCAGCAAACTCTCTCCCATACAGCACAACTACTACCCATTGGGATAGAAAAAATAAGGGGACTGATGTCACAAGAAAGCATATAAACATCAGCCGATACACGTTAGACAACGTCCGTCTGTATTCGTCGCTTCCTTTCTGCTTGGAACGCGTCACCACCGGGGCATAGGCTGTCGTTAGCACCACCGGGATAAAGCCCAGCACCTCGATGAGTCGGAGTGCAACGGAGTATTGCCCGACTGCTTCGTTTCCCAACAATTCACCGATAATGACCTGATCAATCCGTGCCTGTACATATACAGCGGAGGAGGACAAAATAAGCGGCCAGCTGTGATTCATGATTCGCCGAGCAGTTGTGAAGCGGAACGTCCACTTGTTCACACGCCGTCCTTCCTTATGGAAGAAATACAGCAGCAGCAGGCTTCCCAGCAGAAACTCTCCATGAGCACACAACGCCACTGCCCAGATTGGAATACCGGACAACAATAGAATGATTTTGACGGTGGAACCGAGGACAAAGGCGGTATTCTTGGCAACAACCGTATATTTGGACAACATCTGTGCACGAAACCAGTAGTCGATAATATCAAACAACTGAAATACCGAGGCCGTAGCCAGAATCAGATTAATTAACCGTACTGAACTGTCTTCCGGTCTGAGCAGTGAAATAAAGGAATAGGACAGTACAATGGCTACCAAAGTACCTAACAACTTCAGCAGAACCGCCGTACCCAATAGCTCGTGCTCATCCTTAGGGTGTTTGACAAGATCGCGTACTAATATAGAATCAAAGCCAAGGGTCGTGAAAATCAGGAACATCCCGAAAAAGGATTCCGCATAATTCCATTTTCCCAGTTCCTCTGGTCCCAACACTCTCGCCATGATGATGCTAACCGCCAGCCCGAATACCATGCGAATCATTTTGTCACCGAACAGCCAGGATGTATTCACCAGCAAACTTCTGCGCGGTTTGGCACGTTTCTTGACTAATGTCATATGTTCTACTCCATCTTGAAAAATGACCTTAAGCATTGCCTTATGATCTGTTGAGCTGTCATACAGCTGAAATCATGTACAACGAAGAGACCCCCCGGCCAGGCGGGTGGCCTCTCCACCTCTTACACGACGACAGAAGCTTCGACTGCAGCCTGCCTTTTTACACGCTCCAAATCTGCATCCACCATCATACGAACAAGCTGCTCGAAGCCGACTTCCAATCGCCAGCCCAGCTTTTCCTTCGCCTTGGCACAATCGCCAAGCAATAGATCTACCTCTGCCGGTCGAACAAATTGCGGATCAATCACGACGTAATCCTCGTAATTTAAACCTACATGAGAAAAAGCAATTTGCAGCAGTTCACGCACAGAATGCATTTCTCCCGTGGAAATCACGTAATCATCTGGTCGATCCTGCTGAAGCATCAGCCACATCGCCTTTACATAATCCCCTGCAAAACCCCAGTCTCGCAGGGAATCCAAATTCCCCATACGCAGCTCCTGCTGCAATCCCAGCTTGATACGAGCTACTGCATCCGACACTTTGCGTGTTACAAACTCCAACCCTCGGCGGGGCGATTCGTGATTGAACAATATACCGGAGCAAGCAAACATATCAAAGCTTTCGCGGTAGTTGACTGTAATCCAATGGCCGTACACCTTGGCGACACCATAAGGACTACGTGGGTAAAACGGGGTCATTTCTGTCTGCGGCGTCTCCAGTACCTTACCGAACATCTCGCTGCTTGAAGCCTGATAAAAGCGCGCCTCCGGCTTGGCAATTCGAACCGCCTCCAGCATATTGGTGACAGATAATGCTGTAATTTGCCCTGTAGCCAAGGGCTGCGGCCATGAGGCCGCTACAAAGGATTGAGCAGCCAAGTTGTAGACTTCATCCGGGTTGGACTGACGGACGGCTTCGATCAGCGAAGCCAGATCGGTCATATCACCAGAAAGCCAGTGAATGTCATTCTGGATATGCGCTACATTTTCAAAGTTCGGTGTGCTGGTTCGTCTGCGCACCCCGTACACCTCGTAATCCTTGGACAGCAGCAACTCAGCCAGATAAGACCCGTCTTGTCCGGTAATCCCAGTGATCAGCGCTTTTTTCATTCCAATTCCCCCACCGTTATTTATTGTTCAACCAGATCCAGACCTTGAAATGCCTGGTATACAGACCTTAATCCTTCTTCTAGTGAAATACGCGCCGACCAGCCCAGCCCGGAAATCCGAGATACATCTACCAACTTGCGCGGCGTTCCGTCAGGAACGGAAGTATTAAAAGTAATTTCGCCCTCATAGCCGACTACATTTTTGACTCGTTCAGCTAGCTCACGGATGGAAATATCCTCACCCACACCAATATTTACAATCTCATTTCCCTCATAGTTATTCATCAGGAATAGACAGGCATCAGCCAAATCATCCGAATGAAGAAATTCTCGCCGAGGCGTACCGGAGCCCCATACTTCTACAGTCGGAGATTGATTCAGCTTAGCCTCATGAAACTTGCGGATCAGCGCAGGTAGCACATGAGAGGTTTGGAGATCAAAATTGTCGCCCGGACCATATAAATTCGTAGGCATCACCGAAATAAAACGGGTTCCATACTGACGGTTGTAGGACTGACACATTGTGATCCCGGCAATTTTAGCAACCGCATAGGCCTCGTTGGTAGGCTCAAGCTCACCTGTAAGCAGATATTCTTCTCGCAACGGCTGTGGAGCAAATTTGGGATAGATACATGTAGAGCCTAGGAATAACAGCTTGCTTACATTCTTCCGGTATGCCGCATCAATCACATTGGTTTGTATAAGCAGATTGTCACGGATAAAATCAGCCGGATATTCGTTATTGGCCAAAATCCCGCCCACCTTGGCTGCTGCCAGAAATACATAATCCACGGGCTCTGTATCAAAAAAATGATCTACGGCCTCTTTATTGCGCAGATCCAGTTCACGGCTTGTGCGAGTAATAATATGACGATATCCCGCTTTCTGAAGCGCTCGGACAATAGCGGAACCTACCAGTCCATTGTGCCCTGCTACATAAATGTTGGAATGAAACTCCATCCTTCTCTCCTACCCCTCTTTGTTAAAATGACTTTAATATGCATCCTTGGAGCCCAGCAGCACACGGAATGTTTTCAGCATGATGATCATATCCGTGCGGAAGCTGCGTCTAGATATGTACTCCAAATCCAGTTCTACCATCTGGTCAAAGCTTAGATGATTACGACCGCTGATCTGCCATAGTCCGGTGCAGCCCGGTGTGACCGTCAGACGCAGCTTATCCCTCATGGTGTAATCATGAACTTCTCTTGGCAATGGGGGTCTGGGTCCTACAAGGCTCATATGCCCACGCAGTACATTGAAGAGTTGCGGTAGTTCGTCGATGCTCGTTCTGCGAAGAAAGCGGCCCACACGGGTAATTCGGGGATCGTCCCGCATTTTGAACATCGCACCCTCAATTTCATTTTCCACCAGCAATGCAGACAATCTGGCCTCGGCATCAGACACCATGGAACGAAATTTGATCATGCGAAACGGTCGCTCATGTTTACCAATACGGATTTGATAAAATAATGCACTTCCTTTGGGGTCCTCCAGCTTGATCAACAAAATGACGAGCAGAAATACCGGGCACAGTACGATGATTCCAATAAAAGACAGTATAATGTCCATACTTCGCTTCACGAACGGATATACGCTCCATCCTTGTCGTCGTTCAAGCCCATGAGCGACCGAATATACATCTACTGACGCGCTCAGCACTTTGGCCTTGTTCGAGCGGGAAGAAGACACGTCTCATCACCTCACTCTTTATTGATAAATATTATTTATTCATTGTTAAAAGAATTTTATATACTCTTATTTCCCCCGATTTATTCATGTCAGATTGCGTTCCTCCACACCACGCTCGGCGCGGCGCTTCACGTTATTGAGCACTACACCCAAAATGCGGGCCTTTACTCTTTCCAAATTTGCCTTCGCCTTCTTAACGACATCCTTTTTGACCTTCCCTGCCTGCACTACCAAAATGACACCATCACACATGGCACTTACAATGAGGCCATCCGGAAAAGACAGCAGGGGTGGCGTATCCATCAGAATCACATCATAATGTTCTTTGAGCTCAACTAGTAGAGCCTTCATTCTACGGGAACTGAGCATCTCGGACGGATTGGGTGGATTCGGTCCAGCCGTGATCGCATGCAGATGATCAATCCCGGTTTCCTGAACCACATCCTGCCATGTCTGTTGATTGGCAAGTACCCGTGTAAGCCCTGTATGATTGCGCAAACCAAACATATGATGCAAGGAGGACCGACGCAAATCCATGTCCATAACCAGCACCTTTTTTCCTTCTTGTGCATAGGTTACAGCTAAATTGCTAATCGTGACTGTTCTGCCTTCACCCGCCTGAGCGGACGCCACCATCATCACCTCAATCGGCTCGTCTATAGAAGAAAACTGGATGTTAGTGCGGAGCATGCGGTACTCCTCCGACACGGAAGACTGAGCATGCAAGGATGTAACGAGCTGATTATTGATTAATCGCGGCATATTGTCCCTCACCTACCTGTTTAGGAGTTGTAGTAGAGCTGTCAGAGCGTCTATCTTCTTTTTTCATTTTTGTAATCAGGGATAGGGTAGGCAGACCAAGTTCTTTTTCAATATCTTCCTCATTTTTAAATGTATCATCCAATACCTCCAGCAAAAACGCCAAGCCTATTCCCAGCAATAAAGAAATGGCAAAAGCAATAAAAATCTGTATAGCGGGATTATTGTTCACGGGAACTGCTGGATCATTCAGGCTGGCTTCGCTTAGGATGGTGACATTGTCCATTTTCATGATAGAGGGGATTTGCCGTTTGAATACTTTGGCTACCGCATTGACGGTTTTCACAGCCTTTGTATACGACAAGTCGCGGACTGTTACATCCATGACCTGTGAGTCACCTGCGGTGTTCACTCTCAATTTTTGCGCCAAAGCTGACGGAGTAACCTTAAGATCGGGGAAGCTGGCGACCACCTGGTCCATAATCGCCGAGGAGATCATAATTTGCTTATAGGAGTTCGTTAAGGCTATGTTGGTTTGCACCACACTGTAATCGACGACACCTGCACGGTCCGGTCGTGGCGTCTGATTAATAATGAGCTTGGCGGTAGCTTCATAAACCTGCGGGGTAAAATATACATTTTTTATGCCTACTACAGTACACACCAGCAGTACAATGCTACCAATCAACCACATTCTTTTGCGGATCAAACGGATGTACTCTTTCAACTGCACAAGACCAGTCCTCCCTGCTTGACTTGTTTTCGATGAATAACGCTTGTACTGATCCTCTGCATGACGGGGAAAAGAACGATGCATGACCCTCTAATCTATAGTAAAATGTTGTATAATAGCGCATAGAAGGTCTAGCCAGCGAATAAGCACAAAATGCTCAATCATCGTTGGCCTCTTAAGGGTATATAAATGAAGATATCAGTGAAAACTATGAAATACAGATACGTTATGTAACTTACATAATTAATTTATGATACAAATTGTATCTTGTCAAGCGCAAAATTGCTTTTCTTACCTCTCTTAACCTTGCCTTCAGGAGGAAAAACAGATGAATTATGGAACCCGCATCGCTGAATTACGAGAACATAAGGGACTAAAACAAGAGGAATTAGCGCAATCCCTCGGAATTACGCGGGCGGCTCTTTCTCACTATGAAAAAAATAGACGCAAGCCAGACTTTGAGACCCTGACCAAGCTCGCTGATATTTTCGAGGTAACCATCGATTATTTGGTGGGACGTACGAGCCACCCGACAGCAATATTGGATTCAGATGTGAGGGAATTTGTGGATCAGCTTGAACTGTCCGACGAGAATATCCTGCAACGTTTTAACCTGACGATTGACGGACGCACCTTGTCTGAGGAAGAAGCCAAACGTTTTATCGCGTTTGTTCGAATGGAACGAATGATGGAATAAGGAACGCGCCGCTGCTTGATGTTTTGCTCAAGTAGGACCAGCAACTGAAAATTACACGCGCTTGTCTTTCCGGTACTTCGTTCTATCAGCATCGCCCTCCAGCCATTCTGGTGTCGTGATCCCACATTGGAGCAAAATGTTCCGGATGTCCAAGTGGATGGCTGCTTTGCCTGCTTTCCGTGCGTTGTCTCGAAGAAGAGGGCCATTCCCCCCTAATTCTGTTTCCTTGTTCATTCAGCACTAACCTCACTTTATTAGTCTTGGTCACCGGAAAGAAATTCCCTACAAACCATGTATGTATAGTCATGAACAAAACTATTATATATGAATACATACCTGCAATGTTGTCGTCTTATGACGAGAATATAAAAGGATTTTCTTATTTTTTTCTCCATTATACGTAAAGTATTGGCAATTCAGAACGATTTACAAATAAAAAAGAACCTGTCAGGTCCTATTTTCTCCTGATAGGTTCTTTTTTGCTTTCTTTCGGAATGATGTTAGATATTCATGAGGTAAGGTCCTATATGCATTCCGGTGTAACTAAGCAACCTCGGCTGCCTGAGAAACCTGAGTACCTCCGGTCGCTCGGACTTTGTAGACATAATGACTTCCAGCTTTTACGGTGCGGTCCGTATACGTGCTTCCTTCTACTTGCGAGGCAATCACCTGATAGGCACCGTCTGTACGGTCAGCACGCAGCACATCATAGGATGATATGCCTTCTGCTTGAAGCCAATTAATCTTTACCGCCCCATCCTGAATTGAGGCTGCTTTTACCTCTGTTGGGGCAGAGGCCGTGGTTTGATCTGTACTTTTTAGTTCCAAAATATATTGTACCGATTCGCCAGGACCCAGCTTTTCTTCGAAATCAAGGGCAGGAGAAGCCTTGAGACCTGATATGGATCGCTGCGCCTGAGAGTAGGTGGAACCCGCTCCGAAACGTTCCCCCGTGTACAAGCCAGCTTTCGGCATCGTTACCCGCACACGAACGGTCTGCGTTGTGGATTCAAAATTCACTAGGTTCACCAGCAATTTGTTCGAGGTAGCGCCGCTACCTGACAGTGGTTTAAGCTTGGATGTATCCACCGCGCGAACATAGACCATCTTATCCTTCGTCTCCTCTGGATTCAGTATGGTATAAGTCAGCGGTTTACCATGCGTAGCATACGCTAGACTCAAGCGTCTCATGATCTTAACGCGAGTGTCCTGTCCTTGCCCAAACGGATAAATTTCCGTGTTAGCCGGGTTGTGACTTTGCAGATCAAAGCCCGTTTTAAACAGCGTATAATCCTTATAAAAAGCAGCGTGCTGGATAAACATATCGGCAAACCCGATTTGCGATCGCATAATCCGATCGAATGCAGCTGCTTGTGGCTGACTAGCCCCGTAATCAGGATTGTCTCGATGCGTATCGTTAGTACCAAACTCCGTGTTTAGCATCTTTTTCGCCAGTCCGTTGCTCGAACCACCGAAGGTTTTCAAATTCTGAACGAAGCTGCCCCCGCCCTCTTCATTATACGATTCACCGTAGGCATGTCCGTTGGTCAGGTCGGTGACTTCTTCCAGCTGTTTACGCTGCGCCGGGTCCCGTTCCCATCCATCCGGATCACCGCATTTTTGCGTACCTCCGGTTTGATTTTTGCACGCCTTGGTAGAGTATGTCGGCCAGTAGGCCCAACCCGGCGCTACGGTTTTGAGATGCGGTGCCAATTGCTTGCCTTCCGTATTCAACCACTTAGCCACAGCCAGGTCTACCGCCTTGGAACGGTTAAACAATCCAGGTTCGTTATCTACTTCATAATATTGAAGGTATGAACCGTATTTTTTTACATAATCACGCAACTTTTGCTTGGCCGTCTCTGGCAGAGCACCGTCTTTTTGCAGCTTGATATCACCTGTGTATAGATACAAAGCAGACGATTGCATATTATACTGCTTTAACGTTTGATAGTAATCATCCACATCTGTGCATGCCTTGCCTACATTACTGGCACAAGTTACCCTCATGACGTTGCCACTATAAGCAATTCCCAGCCATTTGAGAACGTAAGGTAGATGCTTAACTGCACCCTGATCATAATAAAATTCTTTATTATTCACATTCGTACCGGTCAGTATATATTTCCCATGTACTGGTTCGGCCGCAGGGGAAGCTAACGTCTCCAAGCTCAAGTCATCCCAAGTCCACCACACATTTTTATCTTCTGCAGAGGAGCAGTATAGGCAGCGCGCTGTCTTTAGCTTGAGTACGTTAACACCGCTTTGCAATTGTTCTTTGGGGATATACAGCTCGTAGTTATTTTTGAAGTTATAGGTACTCCCAGTACCGGATACCCCGGCAATCTGAATAATTCCAGACAGCTGGTGATTTGAAAAGACAGCCATCTGCGGCACCGCTTTGCCCGCATCCAAAATCCGAACACGGAATATCATACCATTGGGAGGAACCTGATTCAGTTTATACTGAAGTGACAGTTCTGGATTCGTGGATGCATTCAAACCTGGAGGAATATCTCCACTGCTGAGCAATACCGGAACTGTTGTACTCTCTGCTTCCGACAACGCCGAGAATGTTCCTTTAGCAGAGGATTCAGTAGAAGCTGCTGCTCCAGAAATTTCGATATTATCCCTACCGACCACTCCTTTAAATTCAGCTGAAGAGTCATCCCTCTGGCCCAGCTTCCATACTGGACTGGCCGCCGCTACCTTATCCGTCTGCAATTCTGCACTTTTTGAAGGCGTGTATATAAACCAAGCGATCATGGTTAGAGCTGCGACACCTAGTAATCCGGATAATACGACCGTATACCTATGGGTCAACCATTTTTTCATCATATGATACACCCTCTCTCCTCAAAATTTATGACCGGGAAAGAGTATCTATCAAGGAAGAAACAAAGCGTTTCCGGGAACCACCGCTTTCGCTTCATGCTGACTTTCCCACATCAGACGAGCCATCGCATCGCCTTTTTCATCATAGTATTCCACTTTTAGATCTACCATTTTACCTGCTTCCAAAGCAATACTGCCTTTACGCTCTGTCCAGCTTTGTTTGAACCAACTGTCAATCACCAGCTTGCCGTCTACCCATACGCGAATACCATCATCGGATATCGTTGTAAATGTATAGGTCTCGCTGTATTGTGGTTTGATTTTACCTGTCCAGCGAACCGAGAACTGGTCGGCATTTACCTTGGGATCAGCAGCAACGGCGCGCCAGTTATAATCCAGCTTGCTGTCTGTACGGATCAAAACAGGACTGCCGTTCACATTCATATTGTTAAAATATTCGCCCCGCAGCCCGTTCACATATACTACATCAGGAACAGAAGGAGGAGTCGGAGCTGGAGGTACGATTACTACTGGCGGAACCGGGATAGGCTCACTTTGTCCCTCATCCGGTAAAGTCGGCACATCTGCCCCAGGTTGTTGGATTGCTGCCAGCCCATTTTTCACATCATCCCGTGTCAAACTCCTCGAATCGTTCATATAATCCTGTATTTGATTGGTTGTGTTATTCTCAGTCAGCATCTTGCCCCAAGTCATGGAATACACCCATTTGGGCTGTGCCTGCAACACCTCAGAGCTAGGCATCTCACCATGCTCGCCAATGGCAATCGGCTTATTCCGTGCCAACCCGAGCAGTCCTTCATAATGACTTTGCTTAAAATCATTGTTGTAGATGTCTACTGCCAAAATATCCACTTTGTCATCCCCCGGATATTTCGGGGTATACGGGACAGTGTAGGAATTGGGAGCATTGGGACTCCACACCCACAGCAGATTGTTCAACTGATGCGTGTTTACAAAACGGTCGTACATGATATTCCATAGCTGATTGAAATTGTTTTTGTTTCCCCACCAGAACCAGTCACCATTCATTTCATGATAAGGTCTCCACAATACTGGAACACCTGCATCACGAAGCTGCTTTAACGATACAGCGACCTTATCCAGATCGGCAATGAAGAGGTTATACTGCGTAGTGCCTGGTGTCACGTATTTATTGAACTCCGCCTGACTTACTTTCGCCTGCACATTGGCCCAAGTCAGCGGTCTACCCGGCAACGCTTCATGAAAAGTCATCGTCACAATGCCACCAGCTCTGCTCCAACGAATAGCGCTATCGACAACATTTTTACGTTGTGCTGCTTCTGTAGTGTCGGATTGACCAGAGATGGCTCCCATCTCATAGCCGTGCAGACCCACATACGCCTGGCTGATTTTTTGGACCTTGTTGCTTAATTCATCTGGACTTTCCAAATAATCATGCTGACCAGTGACTGTTTTCTTTCCAGAGATGCTGAGTAAATAATTGTATAGTTCACGGGCCTGAGTAGAAGCGTCCGAATTAACAGGTTGTAATGAAGCGGCATTCACCACAGACAGAGAATCACCAAAGCCGACGGGAAACAAAGAAAAAAGTATAACAACGGGGAGTACATGACGTATCAGTCGATACAGAGGAATAAAATTGAATCTCACTTTAGCTCTTCCTTTCGGTAGCCAGGCTGCCATCCTTACGGGAAGGCCCTTTAGCTTTGCGTACCAGTCTTTCGACAGGGCTGCGTTTATCGTTGGAAGGAGTTTGGATTCCTTCTTACCCTAAGTATCGACTTTTTTTTACCAAAATTTAATAGGTCATGTTCATGAATTTACAGGTTTTCGCCCAATTTCGACAGTTTGGGACATTATTTTTCATCAAATCTTCTTTTTTACGTTTTTACGCAAATAATTACGAGATAAATTGATGACGAGAAATTTCATTCCAATCCATACAAAAGCGTACAATATCCTCTTCAACCAACTCAGAGCCAGTCTGAACTTCAATCAAATCCACATCGGTTACAGCCAAAATGCTATGCTTCGTCCCTTCAGGGATGCGAACTACGTCACCGGCCTTTACTTTATGCAGCTTCTCATTCAAAATAATTTCCGCTTCGCCGCTAATAATGGTCCAGATTTCACTTCGTTTGAAGTGAAGCTGGTAGCTGATATTTTTACCTTTGTGTACGCGGATTCGTTTGGTCAGTACCTCATTACCCTCGTCATACTTTACATAGTCTACAACCCGATACTGTCCCCAACGACGTTCTTCATACATTGGACGCTGATCATGAGCCTTGAGCACTTCCTTGATGCGTGGACTTTCTGCCTTATTGGTCACAAGAATGCCATCTGGGCTAGCGGCTACAATCAGATCATTCGTTCCAATGATCGCCACAGGAATGTCCAACTCATTAATAAGACTCGTATTGACGCAATCTTCCGTTACTACCCCTCTACCCACTTGCTGATGAGACATCTCTTCTGTGAGTGTATTCCAGGTTCCTAGATCCTTCCAAAAACCATCGTACGGAAGCACCACGATGTCTTTTTCCTTCTCGACTACTTCGTAGTCAAAGCTGATTTTTTCCAGAGACGCATATTGTTTTTGCATTTCTTCATAATTCAGCGGCAGGCCCTTGGATGCCAAAATATCCAGCAAATAGCTTAATTTGAATGCAAAAACCCCGCAGTTCCATAGAGCATTGCGTTCCATTAGACGCTCCGCCTGCTCCCGGTCGGGTTTCTCTTGAAAATGGCTCACTTCGCGGTAGCCTGTGCTACCTTGAGTGGCATCGTTTTTCGGAATAATATAACCGTATTTCTCTGAAGGATAGGAAGGGACAACCCCGATTAGTGCAAGCTTTCCTTCACTCTCCTGAAGTGTATGTTCGAGTTGGGCTACGGAAGCAAAGAAAGCATCCTCTACATAAGGATCTACAGGCAATATAGCTATAATTTCATCAGGCGAAACACCCGCAATGGAATATAGATAAGTCGCTGTCAGCGCAATCGCAGGAAAGGTATCTCTGCGTTCCGGCTCAACAATGATGCGCGTATTCGATCCGATTTGACTCTGGATCATTTCGACCTGCGCTCTCCCTGTCGCAATAAACGAGGATTCGGATAATCCGTTGTCTCCCAATTGTCTCCATACCCGCTGTACCATGGATTCCGAAATCCCTTCCGGGCTCTCCAGTACCTTCAAAAATTGTTTGGAACGGGAATCGTTGGATAACGGCCATAATCTTTTACCGGAACCACCAGACAAAAGTACGAGCTTCATAAATCTCCACTTCCTCTCTATATTGGTTGGTGATCGAATGGGGCAAGGTTGAGTGACCCGCTACGGGCTCGATTTGATCTTTCGATCGCTGTTGGATCGGGATTCATTCGATTGTATAAAATCGTATCAAGGTTTGAATCCCGGTCCAAAGGCGAACGCTATCGCTTCTCCAGATTCAAATCCATTCCTGCGCTACTCAAAAAATGCATCATATCGATCATACCTTGTGGTGCAAAAGGCACGACCGGACATTATTAAGTCCGGTCAGCCTGTAAAAATTTCACGCTTTCGGCGCTTGCCCGCTGTGCTTGCAAGCTTCTAGTAATCGAGGTTTCGTAACGCCTTGCCAAGATTGCTGCGACAACCGCAATGGCGTCTTAATCGGAAGGAGCGGCTCAACTATGCCGCTCCTTCCGATACGCCCTTCTACTCCCATCCCATAAGGTGGGAGATTAAACATCGTGACTTGGTGCGGCAAAAGCAGCGGAGCGGACAGAATTGTTCTGAAGAAGCGTCAGCGTTTGCCTTTATCCCCGGATTTTAACCTTTGAATGTTTTATACAATCTAGAAAATCCGGGAATAACAGCAATCGGAAGAACAATCTGCACGCGCAGCGCCTTCAGCGCCTCCCACATCACCACAGTCACTTTTTAATCTGTCACTTTTAAACTTCCACTTTATCTCTGTTCCACCCACTCATCCGCGGACGACCCACGGAGTAGTATTCCAGCCCGGAGCCTTGGATCTGTTCCTCGGTGAATACGTTGCGACCGTCAATCAGAACTGGCTTGTGTAGAATGGAGCCCAATTGCACGAGATCAACTTCTTTGAACTCTTCCCAATCCGTCAGCAGGCACACAGCATCGCTTCTTTCGGCGGCTTGCTGCGGGGAGGAGCACCATATAATATTCGGGTGATCTACGCGCTCCTTGAATTTATCCATCGCAATGGGATCATACAGCTTGACAATAGCACCTGCCTGAATGAGCGTTTCTACGATTTCCAGTGCTGGAGCTTCGCGGATATCATCTGTATTGGGCTTGAAGGCGAGGCCCCAAATGCCAATCGATACGCCGTTTAGCTGACCCAGCGATTCACGCAGCTTGGATACAATCATAAAGCGCTGGTCGGTATTTACCTCTACCACCGATTTTAACAACTTAAATTCATAGTCTACATTACCCGCAATTTGGATGAGCGCATTCGTATCTTTCGGGAAGCAAGAGCCCCCGTATCCGATCCCTGCTTGCAGGAAAGAGGAACCAATCCGTTTGTCCATGCCCATACCTTCAGCCACACAGGTAACGTCCGCGCCAACCTTTTCACAAATATTAGCAATCTCGTTAATAAACGAAATTTTAGTTGCCAGGAACGCATTGGAGGCATATTTGATCATTTCAGCACTGCGGATATCCGTCACATAGATTTTATCCGTGAATACCTGATGCAGAGTGACCATTGTTTCACGCAAACCTGTATTGTCCAAACCAATAATGACGCGATCTGGATGAAGCGTATCATTGATGGCTGAGCCTTCTCTCAGGAACTCCGGCGCGGATACAATATCAAAAGACAAACTCGTATGACGAGCCACTACGTCCTTAATCTTTTCGTTCGTTCCGACAGGTACGGTACTCTTAGTCATAATAATCTTGTACCCGTTCATGGCTTTCCCGACATCGGCGGCCGCCTGTTCAATGTAGGACAAATTCGCCTCGCCGTTAGCCAGTGAAGGCGTACCTACTGCTAAAATGACGATATCCGAGCGACGTACCGCATCGGCCAAATCCGAGGTGAACTCTAAACGGCCAGCTTCCAGATTCAACGCGATCAATTCCTCAATACCTGGTTCATAAATCGGAGATTCCGCACGGTTCAACATATCGATTTTGTACTGCTCCAGATCGACACAAATTACCTCATTACCTTTTTGCGCAAAACATACACCTGAGACGAGTCCAACGTATCCAGTACCGATTACAGCCAGTTTCATTCCGTTCATCCTCCTTTTAGAAAGTTCACATAGGCTTGTTCTACATACTTTTTCAATTGATCCTTGAAGTTATCTTCATCAAATTTGCGGGCATGGGTAATGATATCGTCCACATTCCATGCATGTTGCTCAACCTTTGCGACGGCCTCCAACACATCGTCTACTTGATGCTTGCGGAAAAATACGCCGTTCACATGAGGAACAATCGTATCCAGCGCTCCCCCACCCTGAAAAGCGATAACGGGCCGTCCGGCCGCATTCGCCTCCAAAGGCGTAATACCGAAGTCCTCTTCCCCCGGAAAGACAAGTGCCCGGCATTCGGCCATCAGCTTGTTAACCTCTTCGTCTTCAAGCCTGCCGAGGAACTCAATGTTCGGGGCAGCCATGGCTTCGAGTCGTTTACGATCCGGTCCTTCGCCAACGATGCGTAGCTTAAGACCGTTACGTTTGAATGCCTCAATCGCGAGATCAATGCGCTTGTAGGACACCAAACGAGATACGATCAGATAATAGTCACCGATGCTTGTAGCACGTTTAAAACGGGATGTATTGATAGGAGGGAAAATAACATCTGCCTCCCGTTGGTAATAGTGCAGAATTCTCCGCTTAACGACGGAAGAATTGGCGACAAACTGGTCTACGTTGCGAGAAGTTTTGGCATCCCATGTTTTCAGCCTGTTCATGTACAGCTTTAGCATATTTTTGAGCAGGTTGGATTTGGACTGCCGGGCCATATATGTATCGTAATCCCAGGCAAACCGCATCGGTGTGTGACAGTAACAAATGTGAAACGTATGTTTGGGTACCTGGATGCTTTTCATAAATGCGCTGCTAGAGCTTAAAACAATGTCGAAATCCCTAAAATCAAAATCACGGATAGCGATGGGATACAGCGGCAGCACTCCTTTGAAGTTGGCCTTCACTCCTGGGATGTTTTGTAGCCAAGTGGCTCTAATATCCGCATCCTTCAAGTTGCGCGACAGACGCTCGTCGCTGAACACCGTTGTGAAGATGGGAGCCTCCGGATACATATCATGGAATACCTCTACTACCCTTTCCGCTCCGCCCATTTGGATTAAGTAATCATGTGCTATCGCTATTTTCATCTGAATCATCCTTTAACGCGAATGTCGGTCAGACTCCTGCCAACAAACCCTTATAGTAATGAACTATATCCTTAACAGTGTTCTCGATGACAAAATGCTTCTTGACCCGTTCCATTCCTCTCTCACCCATCTGCTGACGTTCCTGTGGATGCTCCAGCATCCAGCGGATGGCTTCTTCCAGCTTGGCAGGGTCTCCCGGTTCAATGAGCAGCCCGGTTTCATTGGGTACCACCGTTTCCTTGGGACCACCTTCGTTTGAAGCGATTACTGGCAAACCTGCAGCCATGCCCTCAATAATGACCTGACCGAATGGCTCCGGTGTAATGGAGGTATGAATTAGCAGATCACAGCGCTGCATCAGACCCTGAATGTCATCGACGTGTCCCATCAGATTGACGTTGGTCAACCCATATTCGCGCATCGTGGATTCCAATCGTTGTTTATATTCCTCTTCTCCGAACAACGCATCTCCAGCCAGCCAGAATTTCACACGCTGATCTGGTAAAAAAGAACGTGCCGCTTCCAGTAAAATATGTTGTCCTTTCCATTCCGCCAATCTGCCGACCAACACGACGTTAAACGAGTCATCGCCACGCAATTGCGCAGCCGAATCACGAGCCGTAATCGCTTTGGCAAAAGCGGAGTAGACGACGAGCGTCTTTTTGTCCGGGGGTAATTCCAATGCACTCAGCGTGGATTTGGAATTGGCAATCACACCGTTAGGCAAAAAGCGGGACATGAGCCGAATCCCTTTGGCTACAATCGGCTTCAGATACGGCGGACCGATGTGGTCACGGATATGCCATATCAACGGTAGCTTCGCCGATTTGGCGGCTACTGCACCATACAGTGCAGATTTGAGTGAGTTCGTGTGCACACACACGACTTTTTCCTCGCGCAACAATGGCGCGAGTTTCCTGCCGTAAGCTAGCAAACGAAAGGCTGCTGCAGGCGCACCCAGATTGACGGCATTTCGTCCCCGATTACGAATCGAATCATCTAGTGGAACAATGCGCACATCAATATCACGCTGCCGAAGCCGATCCGCCAAATCGCCCTCCTCCGCCAAAATAACGAGCGGGTCGATATGTTCCCCGATATTCGTCAGTATGTTATACAAAGCAACTTCGCCGCCGCTCCATCTTGCCGTATGGTCAATATAAGCTACTCTCATCATTTCGCCGCCGCCTTTCTGTCAAGGACCTGTCGGAACACCTCTTCTACCTGTTCCGCTACATGTCCCCATGTATATCTGCTCAGGACATGGTCCCGGCATTCCCGTGCATTCGGTAGAAGTTCACGATGATCCAGCACACGCAACAACCCTGCAGCAATAGCTTCACTGTCGGTCCCTTGGAACAATAGCTCAGGACGGAATCCTCTTAAGATTTCCTTGTTGCCGCCTACAGGAGTGGCCAACACCGGTAGGCCCGAGGCCATCGCCTCAACTGTGATCAGACCGAAACCCTCTAGTGCCTGTGTTGGCACAACAAACAAGTTCGAGGCTTGATGGTACAGGGGTAGCTCCTCATCCGACACATAACCAAGCAACCTTACATGGTTATGAAGATTGTATTCCGCCACCTTGGAAGCCAATTCCTCCATCAAGGGACCCTTTCCACCAATCAGCAGCAGATGATCAGGGTGTCGCTCGGTTACTCGTCGCCATGCTTCGAGTAGCTGTAGCAGTCCCATGCGATTAACAAGACGACGAACGGTTAGCACAATCGTCGCATTTTGCGGCAAATTCAGCCGCTTACGTACGGCCTCCTGATCCTCTGCCGGATGGAATCTTTCTACATTCGCCGCACCAGGAATAATATGAATTTTGCTAAGTGGTACTTTATAGTGCTCGTGCAAAATATCCCGAAAAGTCTCGCTTAGCACTATAAATTTATCCGCCAGACCATAAGCTTTCATTTCAATGGATTTGGCCAACGTCGTTTTAAGAAAATGCTTAATTCCCTGTCCTTCAATCTTCATTTCTTCCGTCCACGGTCCGTGGAAGGTGGTAACGACAGGGATTCCTCTTTTTTTCGCCTCCAGTGCCGGTCCGACACTATAGGGAGCAAAATGGGAATACAGCACATCGATCGGTTGCTTGTCGAACAGTTCTGCTGCATATTTTTGCATCAGCTCTCGGCGCTTCCAGATGGATTGCTGCTTGCTGCCAATCGAATGAATACGAATACGTTCAGGCGCCTGAGGCTGCTCATCACTACAAATTAGAGCATCCAGCGTATTGCGCTCTAGCGTAAGCTGCTCACAGATGGATTTGAAATATGTGTTGAGACCTCCTGGCTGTAAGGACGGCCAGCTCAATCCCGTTGCCGCGATACGAAATCCGTTATTGTACGACATAGCTGGTTTCTCCTTTCTGCTCGGTCTGTCCGCCATCCACGACTTCTATCTTTTTTCGCCGCTTGGTTAACTCATAATGCTTGAAACAGACGAGAAACTCATACATCACCCAGAAAACAGCTACGGCAAAACCCGCCAACCCCTTACGGTATAAGCCTTGAACAAAATACTTCTGTACAAAGCGGGCGGGAGGTCTCCACAACAGTCTGGTAATCCGAAAGGATCTTCCTTTGTTAAATGCCGTCTCTGCTTCCAGATCTGTATATTTGTTAAAACGGGTCATATGATCACTGATGCTGCGGAATCCATAGTGCCATAACACGCCCTCCAGATTGATGATCTGGGAAGAGGCTACATCTGGCATTTCATGAACAAGACTATTCGTAATGCCATAAATTCGCCGATTGTACAAACGAACCAAATACTCGCCTTTGTTCATCCATTTGCCGAGAAAATCGCCAATGCGAAATACGGAATAGGCTTTGGCCGGATCGTGGAGCGTTTCCTTTACTTTCAATAAGTCACCAAGCAACTCTGCATCCACTACTTCGTCTGTATCAATCAGGAAAATCCAATCAAATTCCGCTTTATCAACACCAAACATGCGCTGTTTGGCATAACCGGGCCATGGGTTGGAAAACACCCGACAGCCCAATGATTCAGCTACCTGAATCGTATTGTCCTTGCTCCCTCCGTCAATGACGACGATATCGTCCGCAAAGGGCTGGCAGGATTTAATGGCAGCAGTAATTCGAATGCCATCATCCTGAGCGATAATAACTACGGATATCCGGTTGTCCGCGGGAACGCTAGACATGTGGTTCATTAGCGGGTGCCTCCTTCTTTATCTAACCGTTAACTGGCTTTTTCCGGATGTAGTGTGACATCGTTGATCGGAGCCATTGAAAATCTTGTTTGGAAATAACCAGTCTTGGAATTTTCATTTTCAGAACGAACTTAACATTACATAAAATGAAAACGAACCGTAAAATCCCCGAAGACAGCATTGCTATCCCTGCACCCGTCAATCCATATCTCGGCACGAGTATGGACAGCAATGGAATGACGAGCGCCAATCCGACACCCTGTAGAATGGTAACCAGTTTGGGCTTACCCAACGCCATAAATTGTTGTGCCAGCACCATGGTACCTCCACTGATAGCAACCTCAAGCACCAGAAACCGGAATACCGTAAGCGCTTGTTTAAACTCTTGACCATATAACAATGTGAATACGAACGGAGCAACCAGCATTAACATCACTGCAGCCAAAAAGGTTGCCGTTGAAGTCACTCGAAATGCCCGAAATGTTATGGCCACCGCCTCTTCCTTATCCAGCCCGGAGGCTTTGGGAAACAGCACAACAATGATCGAGGTTGAAAATACATTTACCATCCGGGCCAGGCTGACCGCTACCGCATATAAACCGAGATCAGCGGGTCTGAGCAGACCCGCAATCAAAATCTGGTCAATGTAAGTGGAAACCTGCCCCATGAGATCATTCCCGTATGAACCCATACCGTAGGTAAAGAGATTTTTAAATTGCGTCCAGCTGTTCTTCACCTTTGGTTTGTACAGCCGAATCATTCGTATCGTGACACCGATATAGATCGGCAAGCCTGGCAGTAAGTAGGCCAATGCTGAGGTGTACGGATTCATCGTCCCCGTCAGGATCAGAATCGCCAGTCCAAGCAGCGTACTTAGTGGTACCAGATACCGAAATAAATTGTACTGTTTATATTCCGAGCGAACTTGAAGCAATGCATTATTGATCTGTGAAATCGCTATGAGCGGACACATCATCATGGAGCACTGCGCGAAAAGTATGACCGATGAAGAAAAAGAGCGCAGCCAATAAGGAATTAGAAATACTCCGATGAGTGTCGCCATCCCCCCGAACACCGTAGCCAGCAGCAAGGCCAGACCATACAGCTTACCCGTTTCCTCAGGCTTCCTTTTGGCATTGTAAATCAATGCAGATGGAACACCGAAGCTCATGCAGAAGGCAAGAAATTGGGACCAGTTCACCATCGCTGTCTGTTCTCCGCGTCCAGTAGGACCCAAGAATCGTGCCGTCAGCACACCAGTCAGCATATTCACAACGAGAATCAGCATACTGAATATCATCGTTTTTACTGCTGCAGAGCTGTTATCCTTGCTTTTGGCAAACCGAATCACCGTGGACCATAGTGTCCGGACAGGTGCGGATAATGCTTGTAAGTTTTGCACAGCCTTTACCTTCTTTCCGCGATGACATCTTTTGCCCATAGTCCTATTCCGATCATCATCCAGATCAAATAGCCGCGCATACCGGGGAAACCATTATCCGATATGAGACTGGCTACAGCTCCGGCCCATGTAGCCAACGCCAGTCTGATATAAGGCTGACTGGAATTCCGTTCGGCAATACGGACGAGAAGGCGCTTGATGATAACGATCAGACCACCGAAGAAAAAGAATGCTCCGCAAATACCGAAGGTGAGGAAAATGGCAATATATCCATTATCCATAATCCCAAGTTCACCGAGATCGCCGCCGTTATCAAGCTTGGTTCCGATTCCTACACTCCCGATCCCCTGCCCGACCGGATTGCTAGTAATCGCCGGAAGCATTGTATGCAGTAGATCCAAACGTTCATTGTACGAATGATCCTGTTGAATATCTGTCAACGTCTGCATGCGAGCCACCAAACCTTCTGCCCCCGGAAGTTTTGGAACGATGATGTAGAGAAGAAGGCCGACGATAGCAAGTTGAAACAGAGTCTTCCACTTTCCTTTGGAGGATGAGCTGAGAATGTAAGCCAGCAACATGACGAATGCAATCAGCCAGGCTGAACGTACGAGCGTGACCAAAAGACAAACAACTGTTAGCAGGACTCCAATCCATCCCAAAGTGCCTCGCCACCGTTTCTCCATCAGCATCGGTACAAGTGCCATTGCCAGGAAAATAGCGCATGGGCCGGGCGAGTTCATGGAAGAAAACACTCTGATTTGAAGCGGTTCTGGCATCCCAATGGAATTCATTTCCACATGATTCATCCAAAATGCATCCCAAGGAGGCACCGTCAAGTACTGAATAATGCCGTATATCGCTACAAGAACAGCAATGTTGGCGTATGAATACAGCAGTCGGTCCAGCTCCTTTGCTTTCATTGGCTTAATCGCAAGATAAGGCAATAGAAGCAATGGAACCACATAATTGGCCAAATCATAAGCAAAAACAATACCATTTTTGAATAACCCGACCACACTTCCGTAGGCCAATTCTATGCCGAAAAATACAGCAATTCGGGTTAATGGCTTTTCCGCCAGATGAATACCCCGCAGCACAGGAATGATCAGCATGCTGCTTACCAGCAGCGGCGCCACGCTCAACAAGGAAACCGAGTGATACGTTCCCTCCAACCAATCTGCAATGCGGCGGATTTCCGGGCCTACTGCCCACACCACCAGTGTGTAAGAAATCAGTAGCCGTGATTGCAAGATCGCCAGCAGGAAGGCCGGAAAAACGATCGCCAGCAATATGGCTCCCTGCTGGCTCGTGGTGGGATTCATCTTGGCGCTGACAAATCCGATGGCGAGTGGCAGCATACAAGCCAGCACCCCCATACCAATCATGCCGATTCCACGCCGACTTCCTAGCCAGAAGGAAATCTGCTGATCTGCCAACCGACTCATGTTTCTCACCCCTGGCCTCCCTTCATCCGCTTCCGCTTGAACATCTCTTTAAACAGCAGAACGAGGAACTGGGAATCCTCAATCAAATATCTTTTCCACAATCGTTTAGGCTCCTGAGACAACCTCCAAAACCATTCAAATCCTGTCTTCTGCATCAGCTCCGGTGCTCTCTTTACATTCCCCGACAGGAAATCAAAGGTCGCTCCCACCCCAATCGAAACTGGAGCGCGGTAAGTCTCATAATATCTGTAAATCCATTTTTCCTGCTTTGGTGCTCCTACACCTACAAAAACGATGTCTGGGCGAGCCTCTTGGAGCAACTGGATAATGTATCTGTTCTCCTCTTCGTTTTTCTCAAAGCCATAAGAAGGAGAATAGCAGCCCACCACATTCATGTTTGGATAGGATTCCTGGAGATTAAGCATAGCCTTCTCAGGAATACCGTCAGCTGCACCCAGAAAAAATAAACGATAGCCTCGATCCTCAAATGCCTCTCCCAGCCGGGTGAACAAATCGGAGCCTGACACCTTTTGTTTGAGGGGCTTTTTCAGTAACTTAGACGCCCAAATGATAGGCATTCCATCAGCCACTACAGCTCCGGCATCCGAATATACCTTGCGGAATTCATCATCCTTGCGAAGCTTGATCACATGATCGACATTACAGGTCAAAATGTAGGAATGACGCTGATGCTCAATAGAAGTATCTATAAATTCGAGTAGATCATTAAAATCGTAATTATCAAAGTTGACATCGAACATGTTCACTCTGCTCATCGTATCACTTCTCTTTGCGAAAATCGGTTTGAGTAGATGTTTGGTATAATGCATTCAAATACCAGCAAAACGGAATAATCATCTGAACCGTCGACAACGTATTATCTGAAAACGAGTAGATCAAAAAACCTGCAATTAAAGTTGCAAAATAAGGTTTAATAGACTTGGCAAGTGACCGGTAAATAAGAGCGAACACAATCAGTAATGAAAGCATTAAGAGCCCGCAACCGATATATCCGGTATCAAAATAAAAGCGTATATACTCGTTATGCGGTACAACAAAACCATTGAATAAAGTCCCGTCGTTCGCAACCGTTACCGCGCCAAGTCCTCTGCCTGACCAAGGGTAATCATGTACTCTGTTCAAAAAATATTCCCATGCCTCCGAGCGTCCCGATAGGTCAATGCCTGTGTCGGTCTCCCGTTCGAAGGAGCGTTTTTTTAAATTGTTCCATTGCAGGGCCACCGCCCCCAGAGCAACCAAAAACGATCCGGCCAGCGGTAGCAAATAATTGACTTTTCCCTTGAGGTATTGACGGGCAATATCAAACAGATACACAGCAAACATTAATAACAATGCCAGAATCGGCCCACGTGTACCGGTGGCGATCAGGATTAAAAAGTTCAGTGCCAACACCGTGTAATAAAAGGCAGCTTGCCTAGGTTTGCGCTTGACCTCAATCAGCGAGACGGCAATTCCGAGAAAGGAGAGCATTGCCAAATGCGGCGGTATATTCGCTCCTTGTACTCTGACTGCGCCCGTAAATTCCACATCCGTAAATGAATGCAACCCTAAAACCTGCAAGCCTAATCCAATGACCACACTAATAATCGGCAACAGGCTGATCAACCGAATATGCTTTTCCGCCACATCCTTTTTCCACTGGATCAGTAAAAAAAAGAAGGGCAGTGATAGTCCCACGAACGCCTTGACGGCAATCGAGGTCGTTAACAAAGGCAGCCATGCTGAAAATCCAAATGTAATCCCCAGCATGATCACCAATGCCCAGACTGGATAGCTGAACTTGAGACGAATGCCATATACGAGCATGCAAGGCACTAGCAGAGCCAAGATGCCCAATTTGTACAATGACAATATCTCAATGCCGAACACGCCACCCTGATACAGAGAATCGACCGAGACCGCTGTGCTTAGCAAAACTGCATAGCTGATGCGCTCTGGATGATGGATAGAGACAGCCAACAAAAGCAGTAAGCATACCGCTGCAATACTGACCACAGGTTGATAGGTAGCTGCAATTCCTACAGCAAGAGCGCCTAGTAGAAAAATAAAAACATGCTGTATGGTGTTTATTCTGGAAGTCCAAGGATAGTTACTCATGTTCAATCTTTCACCCCGCAGCTGACTCGCTTTTCCGGTTGCGCAGTGTATCCAGCGTTCCGCGGATATTTTCAAGCCTGCACCGGTTCAACAGCTTCCTGCCCTCAGTACGTGCCAGCAGGGAATCCACCGTGATGTATAACACTTTGGCTGCCACTTTTGCCATCAGCATCGCGTTGCCGCGCAGACCTGCAGCCTGAGCAGCATTAGACATACCCTGACAATAGTAGCGATTCATAATCCATTCTCTCGTTAAGCGTGAAGCCGGAACAAAATGTTCTACAGCCATGTGTGGATGATACATAATCGTTCCACCATTTTTACGGATTTGCTCGAATACCCACGATTCTTCACCAGATAGTAGGATATCTCCCTTTCTGCCCAAGTGAAGCGGGAACATGACGGCGGCGAAAGCCGTTTTGCGCATAGCCATATTCGCTCCAAATGGATTCAGTCCCGCCGGATATTCACGAACGGATTTCCCCAAATCAATAATCGTGTAAGGCAGTTCAAGTGGCCCTGTCAACCAGTTCGGCCGTTCCGTTTCAAACTTAGGATCAATTTTCCCACCCATAGCCGTCAGCTCGGGATTGTTCCCAAAGGCCGACATAATCGTTTGCAGCCATGTAACACACGGAATTGCATCATCATCCAGAAAAGCAATGACGTCTGCTTTTGATAACGTAATGCCGGCATTACGAGCGGCAGACAGTCCTTGTTCGCGCTCATAATGATACCGAAGATGAATGTCTTGGCCATGTGCAACGGTAAATCTTTTGATCGTTGCTGCTGTATGATCGGTAGATCGATTATCGACCACAATGATCTCAGCCAGTGCAAGGTCTTCCAGCTTCAGCAGAGACATTAACGTTTTCTCCAGCAGGTCCGCCCGGTTATAGGTGCAAATAACGACGGACACTGCGGGACATCGCTTAAATGCATCCATCAGTAAGCATCCTTGGAGAACAGCATCTTAACGCCTGTTTTCATGATAATTTTCAGATCGAGCCACGTATTGCGAACATGAATATACTTCAAATCCATTTGCACCATTTCTTCGAAGCCTACACTGTTACGTGCGCTCACCTGCCAGTAACCCGTACATCCCGGCGTTACAATCAGACGCTGCTTGTCATAATCGGAGTATTGCTCAACCTCGCTGGGCAACGGCGGGCGCGGACCGACTAAAGTCATATCTCCAACCAACACATTCCACAGCTGCGGAATCTCATCAATACTCGTCTTGCGTAGAAAACTGCCAATTTTCGTGATCCGAGGATCGTTTTTAATTTTGAACATGGCGCCGCTCACTTCATTCAGCTCCATCAAGTCCTTTTTCAGTTCCTCGGCATTGGACACCATTGAACGGAATTTATACATATCGAATAACTTCTCATTCTTGCCCACCCGAGTTTGCTTGAAAAACACACTTCCCTTTGGGTCTTCGAGCTTAATCAGAATGGCCACCACTGCAAACAGCGGGAGCAAGACGATTAAGCCCACGAAAGACAGCAGCATATCAAGGAGGCGTTTTGTGACCAGGTAGGACGTTTTATCCTGAATTTGTGTATTTCCGTATGGCATGTAAAACGCTTTACCTGACATGACAGCCTCGCCATCCTCCGGTAAATTTTCCATGCTCATGCTGACGTACCTCCTCTCAACCCACTGTGGTTGCTTTCTCGGTCTTTTTCAGCCATTCATTCATGGCCTCCATAACCGGATACTTCAAATCATCGCTGGCAAGTGCAAATTCAAGAGTGGTTAAAATATATCCAAGACGTTCACCTACGTCATAACGCGTGCCTTCAAAGTCATAGGCGTATACGCGTTCACTCTGATTCAGCTTTTGGATCGCATCCGTCAACTGAATTTCGCCGCCAGCTCCTTTTTCCTGAAGATCAAGATATTTGAAAATTTTCGGTGAGAACACATAACGACCCATAATAGCCAGATCGGATGGGGCTGTGCCTGGAGCCGGTTTTTCAATAAAATTATTCACTCGGTACAATCGTCCGTCCTGTTGGTCCGGTTCAATGATGCCATACCGGTTCGTGAATTCCTGTGGTACCCGCTGCACGCCGATCACAGAATTTTGTGTTTCCTCATATTGATCCATCAGCTGGCGCAGACAAGGTTTTTGACCTGTTACGATATCGTCGCCCAACAGCACACCAAATGGCTCGTCCCCGATAAAGCGTCTTGCGCACCACACCGCATGTCCCAGACCTTTCGGTTCTTTCTGGCGAATGTAATGGATTTCCACTCCCGAAGAACGCTGTACTTCCTCCAGAAGCTTCAGCTTACCGTCCTCGAGCAGCTTTGATTCCAACTCAAATGCGTTGTCAAAGTGGTCCTCAATGGCACGTTTACCTTTACCCGTAACGATAATAATGTCCTCGATACCAGAAGCAATCGCTTCTTCCACGATATATTGAATCGTAGGCTTATTGATAATCGGAAGCATTTCCTTAGGCATTGCTTTGGTAGCAGGGAGGAAGCGCGTTCCCAATCCTGCTGCTGGAATAATGGCCTTTTTCACTTTTTTCATCATCGCACTCATTCTCCTTGCTTCATCGAATTTGGTGTTGCTTACTTCACCTGATTCATCACAATTCCAACCAGCGTCGCGCTAGCCTGCTCCATGAGTTGCTTTGTTTTGCGTAGATCTTCCCGTTTGGTCCGGCCATGCTTGGCAACGAGAATCACACCATCCGTCAAGCCTGCAATCAGACGAGCATCCGTATAATTCAGCGCTGGCGCCGAATCAAGTAAGATGATGTCATATTCACGTTTAAGCTCTTCCATCAGCTCTGCCATACGTTCGCTACCGAGTAAATCTGCTGCGTTATACAGACTGTCCCCACCAGGAACAACCGATAGCTCCAGTCCACCATGCCTAACGATAGATTTGGAAGAAGCCCCACCGCGCAAATAAGCCGATAGACCTCCGGTATTCTCCATACCGAATATCTCGTGCAGCGCTGGTCTATGCAGATTGCAATCCACCAGAGCCACCTTCTTGCCTTCTTGAGCAAAGGAAACTCCGATGTTGGCGATCATTGTTGTTTTTCCCGCTCCGCTTTCCGGCGAGGTTAACAAAAGAACCGTCCCACGGTCCTTTTGCCCGATCACCTGCTGCCGGATGTATGTACGGAGGGATCGAAATGATTCCGAGATATACGATGATGGATTACTTTCTGTAATCAACATGTCATTCAATCGCAGCATATTTACGCTCCCCTACCCGTTCTTTGGAATTTCCGGCCACTCCATCGATGTCCTTCTTGCGAATGACGGGAATCGATGCAATTACAGGAATGCCGATGTCTGCATCCGCTTCTTTTTCCGTACGTAGCGTGCCGTTAATGCTTTCCAGGAACACAATCGTGCCCAGCGCAATCATCAGCGATACGAGAAAACTAATCGCAATATTCATGAGCGGATTCCCATTAATCGGGTCAGGATTGGCCTGCGGGTCCGCTTCATTTAAAATTTTCACATTATTTAATTCCATCAATCCAGGAACCGTCTGCACGAATTTCTGGGTTACTGCGTTTACAACCGCTGCGGCCTGAGGATAATTCCCTGCCTCAAACGTCAAGCCAATCACCTGACTTTTATCCGAGGATTTAATCTGCAGCTTCTCTGCCAACTTTTGCGACGTCAAATTGAACTCAGGATGAGTCGCTACCACAGCGTCCATAATTTTAGGCGAAGTGAGAATTTGCTTGTAGCTTTCCACCAAATTAAGACTTGTGTTGACGTCATTCAGATTGTTACTCCCCTGCTTGGCGGAAATATGATTAACCAGCAGTTGGCTTGAAGCGGAGTAGACTGGCTTTACGACATTGTCGCTCACAATGTAAGTCGTTACGCATGAGAGAATGACAAAAATCGCAATCAGCCACAATCTTTTTTTGATTAGGACTAGATAATCCAATATGGTTTTCTCCACAAAAATCCTCCCTCCCACACAATTTCTCTTCTTATTTTAAGTATGATCTAATTGTAACAATCCGTTGTATAGACGACATGGAACCGAACGGCACTTTCTCCCTCACTACAGAGGAAGGGGGATGTATACTTTTGGACACGGCATGGTATACTTTTGTACCATACTTTGTCGATTATGGTAAATAGAAATGAAAAAATCCTCAAAACCACCAAAGTTGGTGATTTTAAGGATTTCTCTATGCCACTTGCATATGAAACTACTGCGTAGCTTATGGGGTTAGCGCATCATCATATTGGTTGGCTCGTACTTCGCTAGACCAATCGCATTGGCATATAATGCTGCCTGCGTACGATCTGCCAGTCGCAGCTTGGCCAAGATCTGACTGACATGCTTTTTGACGGTGAACTCACTGATAAATAAACGGGATGCTATTTCACGATTGCAAGCCCCTTGCCCCAGCTCGACCAGCACTTCTTTTTCCTTTGGTGTCAGGTCGTCCGTGAGATTGCCCGCATCTTCACGTAGCTTATTTTCGAGAATAGCCGGATCATAATATTTGCGTCCTTTGTTGACAAGATGAATCGCGTAAATTAATTCCTCAGGCAAAGCCTCCTTAAGCACATAACCGTCTACAGAGGCTTCCTCCGCTTTCAGAAAATCTTCACGTGTTGCAGAAGAGGTCAGCAAAATAAATTTGCTTCTGAACCCGCGTCCGCGCGCTATCTTGATAATATCCAGACCTGATTCATCAGCTAATTTCAAATCCAGCAGCACCAAATCTGGATCCGTTTCCTCGATCACTGCAAGTGCTTCCTGTTGATTCTGGGCCTCTCCCGCGAACTGAACGTTAGGCTGCATGGATATAACCGCAGCGAGTCCTTTCCGTACTAAAGGATGATCATCGACAATGACAATTTTCATGATTCGGCCTCCTGTCTACAGTTCAGGATTTGCATAATCCCTATGTATCCGATTGTTACCGCAGATTTTGTATTGCAGAATGTTCACACATTGTATTCAAGGATTTTGCAAAATCCTCATTCATAAGCATTTACCGGAATGGACAATCGAATCTGTGTTCCCTCTCCGATTCGACTTGAAATATCAAATTCGCCTCCCATCGATTGAGCTAAATATTCCATATTCATCATGCCCAGGCCCCCGCCTGCACTGACCGCCTCACCTCCTGCTACCATTCTCGCCGTCTCAAACCCTACTCCGTCGTCATGAATAGACAGTCTAATCACTTGGGGCGTCAATTTTAACTTCACATCAATTCGCTTGGCCAATCCATGACGGATTGCGTTCCCCGCCGCTTCGGAAATGATGCGGAACAAAGCCTTTTGGTACAAATACGGAAGTGAATAATGATCACCGTGGATGTCAAAATCAATTTGTACATGGTTCAGCTTGGAGAGTGTATGCAGATGACTTTTCACCGTACCCAACCAAGTTGAGCCTCCGCTTTTTTTCGAGCTTAGGCTATGAATTGCCCCCTTCAGCTCTCTAACCGCTTGATTGGCCGATTGCTGAATTAAATCAATTTGCTCCTCCACCTGCTCCTTAGGCTGATGGCACCAAGTCTGCCGGAGAGAATGGGTTGCGTACACAATACCAAAAAGACTTTGTGAAACATTGTCATGCATTTCATTTGCAATCCGGTTCTGCTCATTCGTCACAATCAACTGATTCTCAATGCGCTCCAGCTCATAGCGTTCCAAAAACACAGCACTCAGCTCAGCTAAGAATATCAGTTGTTGCACAAGCCAGCGTCTTCCTGTCAAACTCTGATCCGGTCCCAGCTTGAGGCCAATCGTCGCTACAAAGCGGGTCGTCATCGGTACGGTGATCATGAGAAAGTCGCCCCATTCCGGCAGATGTCTGAAAAATGGTTCGCGCTCTTCCCTGAACTCCTCCCGGTAATTCTCCAGTTCTTCGAATAGCTGCTCCTCTTCTTCTACCGTCCAGCCTGTCTGGCTGCTTGCCGGTGCATCTTCCTCCTGACTATCCAGCCAGAAAAATGCACGGCTCTGCTTGGTTAGCTTGACAGTGTAATCCGAGATGACCTGACCCAGATTTAATGCCTCATTATGGCTGGTCGTCTCCATGATGTGATAAATCGACTTGATATGATCCATCGTCTCATTGGCTTGTTCTTTAGCCACCTTCAGTTCGTCCTTCATGACGCGAATAACCTGCATTGCCATTGTGGTTACGATCAATACCAGAAACAGATTAATGTTCTGCAATATAAGATCCCACAAAAAATATTGACCTGGTGTAAAAAAGATATAACAAAATGTGAGCACCAAACCGATATAAGAAAGTAGGAGCGTCCAGCTGTACCTCATGGATAGATGAGCACAAGCTACCAGCATGGGAGTAATCACATACCATTTGAACGGGCTATTTATCCCTCCGGTCGGGAATAACAGCAAAATGATCCCTGCGGTTTCTAGTGCAATACTGCATTTCAATACCATATCATGAAGTCTGTATTTACGGTAAATCCAAGTAAATGCTGTAACGGATAAAAATAGAAAAACAATCAGTAATAGCTTCTGCCATACCATTAATCTAGATGTTTCGAACAGAAAAACAAGTGATGTTAAAGATAATGATACATAACGGTATAAAAAAATCATTTTGTCTTCTGCTGACTTCTTCAACTTCATCCTGTCACCCTATTCTGTGTTTTGAAGGGACGATGGGCATATTAGGTTTGTTTGCGTACTCTAAAAAAATCATAACCAATCCAAAAATAAATAACAAGACATAAACTCTTACGTAAACGGTTACATTCCAAAAAATTTGGTACTTTTTATAACATATTTACCGTTTCAGGAAAACATTTTGGGGGTAATGTCAGAATTTATGACGTTTGTCAAGGTAATAAATCACATTTTTGTTAGCCTGAAAAAAGGACTTGCTGGTACCGCCGTGACTATAACAGCGGTGTTCAGCAAGTCCTTTTAGTGAATTTGGCGATCTGCTTTTTAGCCCCCGGTACGCGCCAATTCACGCATATTGGCTTCAAATGCTGCCAGTAGAGCTTCATCCCCGCTCAAACCAGTCGCCTCTTCTTTTTGAATCTGTTCAACCATACGCTTGTAATCCTTTGGAATCACCCGTACAAATTGCTGAATCGCAGTCTGCCATTCATCCAAAATACGTTGTCCCGCTTCACTACCCGTGTAAGTGACATGGCGCTGGATCAAGCCGCGCAAATCTGCTGTTTCTCCAGGATCTTCCACATCTTCCAGCAACACCATTTCCAGATTACAACGGCTCAGGAACGTCCCCTCAGGATCATAGACGTATGCAATACCTCCGGACATCCCGGCTCCAAAGTTCCGTCCGGTTCCACCCAATACAGCTACACGTCCGCCCGTCATGTATTCGCAGCCATGATCACCAACGCCCTCAACAACAATACGTGCGCCGGAGTTCCGAACAGCAAAGCGCTCGCCTGCGATTCCGTTAATATAAGCTTCACCGCTGGTCGCTCCATACAAGGCTGTATTTCCGATGATAATGTTCTCTTCTGCCTTAAAGGTCGCTTTGTGAGATTTCTTTACAATAACTTTACCACCAGATAACCCTTTACCGACATAATCATTGCTATCGCCTTCCACGCTCAACGTGATGCCTTTCGGAATAAACGCTCCAAAGCTCTGACCTGCCGATCCAATGAAGTTAAAGCGAATCGTATCCTCAGGCAGACCTGCCGCCCCATACTTACGTGTGACCTCGCTGCCCAGAATCGTACCTACTGCCCGATTCACGTTTGTAATAGGCAAGGTACCCTCTACAGGCGTTCCGCTCTCCAGTGCCTCCGCAGCCATCGGTACAAGCTTCAGCATATCGAGTGTTTCTTCCAGTCCGTGGTTTTGACGTTGTACGCGGTAACGTACACTTCCGTCTTCCAACTCAGGAACATGCAGCAGCAAGCTCAGGTCTACACCCTTCTTCTTCCAATGCGAATCGGCGTTCACGGTATCCAGACAATCCGTACGGCCAATCATTTCCTGAATCGTGCGGAATCCCAGCTCCGCCATAATTTCACGGACATCTTCTGCGATGAAACGCATAAAATTCACCACATGGGCAGGATCACCCATATAATTTTTGCGCAGCTCCGGATTCTGCGTAGCCACACCAACCGGACAGGTGTCCATTTGGCATACCCGCATCATAATACAGCCCAACGCTACGAGCGGCGCTGTTGAGAAGCCGTATTCTTCCGCACCCAACAGGGCAGCTACTACCAAATCACGTCCAGACAGCATTTTGCCGTCTGTCTCCAGCACCACGCGGTCGCGCAGGTTGTTCAGCATGAGCGTCTGATGCGTCTCAGCCAGCCCTAGCTCCCAAGGCATACCCGCATGGCGGATGGAGCCTTGCGGGGAAGCGCCTGTACCACCGTCATAACCGCTGACCAGAATAATGTCAGCACGGCCTTTGGCTACCCCTGTAGCAATCGTGCCCACGCCTACCTCCGATACCAGCTTTACGTTAATGTCAGCACGTGGATTGGCGTTTTTGAGATCGTAGATGAGCTCTGCCAAATCCTCGATAGAATAAATATCGTGATGCGGTGGTGGCGAAATCAGGCCTACTCCTGGCGTGGAACCGCGTACCTCGGCGACCCAAGGATACACCTTGCGTCCTGGCAGTTGCCCACCTTCACCCGGCTTCGCGCCTTGTGCCATTTTAATCTGAATTTCGTCGGCATTCACCAAGTAGTTCGACGTTACACCAAATCGGCCAGATGCCACCTGCTTGATCGAACTGCGACGTGAATCGCCATTAGCATCCGGGGTAAAACGCGCAGGGTTCTCCCCGCCCTCGCCCGTGTTGCTTTTGCCACCGATTCGATTCATTGCAATCGCCAAATCTTCATGCGCTTCCTGGCTAATGGAGCCGAAAGACATAGCTCCTGTTTTAAAGCGACGCATAATCGATGCAGCAGATTCCACTTCATCCAGCGGCACAGGCTCACCAGCAGGCTTCAACTGAAGCATGGAACGAATCGTCAAATGTTGTTCAGATTCACCCTGTACCAGCTTGGTGTACTTCTTGTAAAGCTCGTAGTCTCCCGAGCGAACCGATTGCTGGAGCAAATGCACCGTTTGCGGGTTAAACAAATGCTCTTCTCCATCGTTGCGCCATTGGTATTCACCGCCCGAATCGAGCACCTTATCATTGCCGTCCTTATCCGTGAAAGCACGGTTATGGTGGGCCAGCGCTTCCATCGTCACTTCCTCCAGACCAATACCGCCAATGCGGGAAGGTGTCCAGGTGAAATAACGATCAACAAACTCCTGCTTCAAACCTACAGCCTCGAAAATTTGCGCTCCACGGTACGACTGAATCGTGGAAATACCCATTTTGGACAGTATTTTAACGACGCCCTTGGTTGCCGCTTTAATATAATTTTTAACTGCCTTTTCGTGCGAGATGCCGCGCAGCAAGCCTTGTTGAATCATGACATCCAGCGTTTCAAACGCCAGATACGGATTAACCGCACTCACACCGTAGCCCAGAAGCACCGCATAATGGTGAATATCTCTTGGCTCTCCGGATTCCAGCAAAATGCTCACACGTGTGCGTGTACCCTGCTTAATCAGATGGTGATGCAAGCTGGATACAGCTAGCAACGCCGGAATGGCTGCATTTTCCGCATCCACTCCACGGTCAGACAGAATCAGAATATTATGACCTTTGTCAATGACACGGTCAGCTGCCTCAAACAGTCCTTCCAGCGCCTTGTATAAGCCCTCAGCACCTTCTTTTGCTTCAAAGAAGATCGGAATGGTCATGGATTTGAAGCCTGGACGGTGTACGTGACGAATTTTGGCAAATTCTTCATTAGACAACACCGGTGAATCCAACCGAATCTGACGACAGCTTTCCGGTTCTGGGTGCAGTAAATTGCGCTCTGGTCCAATCGTCGTTGCAGTTGACGTCACTATCTCTTCGCGAATGGCGTCAATTGGCGGGTTGGTAACCTGAGCAAACATTTGTTTAAAGTAATTGTACAAACGTTGCGGACGGTCAGACAATACCGCCAGTGGAGCATCATACCCCATTGAGCCAATCGGTTCCGCACCTGTAAGTGCCATCGGCTCCAAAAGTTTGCGCAGTTCTTCAAACGTATACCCAAAAGCGAGTTGCAACTGATTTACATTTTCATGCTTCGGCTCTGGCTGCTCCAGTGCTTCAGGTAGATCATCCAGATCAATCAAATGCTCATCCAGCCACTGCTGATAGGGTTCTTCGGATGCGATACGCTCCTTTAACTCTTCATCAGAAACGATGCGGCCTTCTTGGGTATCCACCAGTAGCATACGCCCTGGACGGAGACGATCCTTATAAAGCACATTTTCAGGAGCAATATCCAATACACCCGCCTCAGATGACAGTGCGATCAGATCGTCCTTGGTCACATAGTAACGTGCAGGACGCAGGCCGTTGCGGTCAAGAATCGCCCCGATTTGGATACCGTCTGTAAACGCCATCGCAGCAGGTCCGTCCCACGGTTCCATCATGGTGCTGTGATATTCATAAAATGCCCGCTTCTTCGGATCCATGGTTTCATGCTTGTTCCAAGGCTCAGGCACCATCATCATGGCTACATGAGGAAGCGAACGGCCACTCAGATACAGAAACTCCAGCGTATTATCAAACATGGCTGTATCCGAGCCATCTGGGTTGATGACAGGTTTTACCTTCTTGATATCGTTACCAAACGCTTCACTTTCAAACTGTGCCTGACGCGCATGCATCCAGTTTACGTTGCCACGCATGGTATTAATTTCACCATTGTGAATCATAAAACGATAAGGATGCGCACGATCCCAGCTCGGGAACGTATTTGTGCTAAAACGGGAATGGACCAGCGCAATCGCCGATGTCACTCGCTCATCCTGCAAATCCAGATAAAATTTGCCTACCTGCTCGGTTGTCAACATTCCTTTGTATACAACCTTGCGACATGACAAACTTGGAATATAGAACGACTCACCATTCATATCCTCTTGGTTATAGCGAATAGCAAGCTCTGCACGTTTACGAATGACATACAGTTTCCGTTCAAAGTCCAGCTCTTCCTTCAAATCGCTACTGCGGCCGATGAATACCTGACGCACACCTGGTTTAGCTGCTTTTGCCGATTTACCCAGCATTTCGTCATAAGTTGGAACATCGCGAAAGCCCAAACAGTTTTGACCTTCGTCCATAATGATTTCTCTGAGCTTCTGCTCATGCATCTCACGAACTTTTGAATCATTGGATACAAAAAGCATGCCTACGCCATAATGTCCGGCCTTTGGCAATTTGAAGCCCAATCGCTCTGCTTCCTCTTGGAAAAACAAATGAGGAACCTGAATCATGATCCCTGCTCCGTCACCGGAGTTTGGTTCACTTCCCTGACCGCCCCGATGCTCCATGTTTACGAGCATGGTCAAAGCCTGACTTACAATATCGTGCGATGGTTTTCCCTTGATGTGGGCAACAAAGCCCATGCCGCAGGCGTCTTTTTCGAATTGGGGATCATATAGTCCCTGTTTGGGTGGTAAACCTGTCTGTCTCATGGAACGCAACCTTTCTGTTATAAAGTCATGCTGGCCTGAAATACAGGCGGCCGAATAGAAGACAGTGGCAACAAGAGGTAAATCAAAGAACAACTACGAGGAATGGGGGACAAAAACATAAAACGTATTCAAGGCGGTACGGTCCGCCGAATGCGTATGTTTTTCAATAATTATGCAATGGCTTGACTTGAAAAACACGTCGATTCCACTGATGAATCTAATTAGTTCTATCATTTTATCATTGACCTATTGTGTTAGCAATTCAAAGTTTTTATGATTGTGATAATAAATCTTTTACATTACAGCTTCAACGTATCAATGCAAGAATATATCATTTTTATGTATAAATATTCATTAAAAAAGTCAGCCTTTTCTATCCCTTAAAGAATAGAAAAGGCTGACAAAGGAATTCTGATGTACATACGGACCATCATGTATATTCCCGCAAATTGATAAAGCGTATTAAAATTCGAGACTTTCGCCGGGCTTCAATGCTTTCCCTTCAATACCTTCTTTATGAAGACGGTCACAGAAGCCATCTCCGTCCTGCTCTATACCGGGAAAAGTATTGTAATGCACCGGTATCACGCGGCTTGCCCGCAGCCATTTCGCTGCCAGCAAGGCATCCTCCGGTCCCATTGTATAACCATCTCCGATCGGCAATACTGCGGCATCGATGGAGTTGGTTTCTCCAATGAGACGCATATCGCCAAACAAGCCAGTATCCCCTGCATGGAAAAATGTTTTACCTCCCATGGTCAATAAAATCCCCGCTGGCTCTCCCATGTAGATGGCTTGTCCGTTCACTGTCAAAGAGGAGCTGTGGAACGCCAGCGTAAACTTCACATGAAAACCGTCAAATTGGTGACCACCACCCAGGTTCATACCGTGAGCTTTGGTCCCCAAGGATGAACAATATTCAGCCAGTTCCGCCACCGCGATCACGGGGCAATCATTGCGCTTGGCAATTTCAACTGCATCCCCAAAATGATCGGCGTGACCGTGTGTCAACAGCACTGCATCCACCTGAATATCTTCGGCCTGTATGGTTGCTTTAGGATTCCCCGTCAAAAAAGGATCGATAATAATCCGTTTCCCCTCTGCCTCAACCAACACAACTGAATGTCCATAATATGTGATTTTCATAACATTTACGCCTCCTTTATCACTTTCATTATTTAGGTTACTTTCCTTTACCAATTATACCTCTTTTGCATACTGGCTTCACCTGCGCACACAAAATACGCTCACAAAGCTGAACCCTGTTGTTTAGAAAGGGCTGTTATTTGTCGCTCATGGGATTTATACAAAATGCTCATTTATAAAAGGTATGATGACCAATTGTCTTCACCTTGGTACGCGAATGATGAACCGTAAGGTCCTGGGCCAACGTAAGCGAAAGGAAAAAACAGGTGTTATCAGGCACGGCTTTATGACCATTCAAAGCAGCCGTAACTGCACGGATGCAGTCCTGGTTAGGATGAACACGACGAAGACGCCCGTTCGCAACCGGACTAAATTGCGCTTTTTGATAAATCACTGCCTGAATCGTATCGGGAAATGAGGCTGACCGCAGCCGGTTTAAGACAACGTTGGCAACTGCCACTTTGCCTTCGTACGGTTCGCCTTCTGCTTCTGCCATCACTATTTTTTGCAGCAGGAGCAGTTCTTTAGCGGAGACAGGATAGCTCCAGGTAGACAACGCCTTGTCATCCTGAGTGAGCATTTTTGTCTTCGTAAAGTAGATGGTTGTAGGAGGGGTTAGGATTGCGGACTTGCTATGCTGGACCTCAGGCTTTTTCTTGCCTGTAACAGCGTTATTCCGAGCTTGTTCCACCTGCTTCATCTGGGAAGCGGGTAACGGAGTCGGCATGATTTCTTTCCAGCTTGGCTGCCCATGAGCAGCGACAAAGATGGGGCTTGTCCTGTTTGACCCGTTATGGGTCCCCATCCTGTCGCCATATGTAGGAATCGAAGTGTTCCCTGACCAGCTCAGAGATTGCATAGGTGCATTTTTATGATTATTCTGTGTTTGCTGAACCTCAGCGTAGAGGCCTATCCCCAATATACAAACAAGCAGCACACTCAAAAGAGGTGCAAACCAACGATGTTCTTTAACGATTTCCATAATGTTCCTCCCGTTAACTTTAAGCACATTCCTCAGATATGTAACCCAAAATGCGCTTTTTGAATAACGCTGAAACACTATATCACTAAATTTGCTGATAGATCAAGGGTTTCACCTCATTAATGGGAATGTTTGAATTATTTGGTACATTGGTTTTTGCCCCATTCGTGTTGCATATAACACAAATTCCCCCACTTCCCAAGGCTCGCCGCTTCGGTCATTTGACTGCCACACAGACGCTGAAACAGGCTCCCCTCCTGTATACGAACGTGCTACGGTGATATGGGGTCGATAAGGTCGTTCCTCGGGTTTAAAACCCAGCGGCTCGGTAGCTCGAAGTATCGACTGGTGCAACTGATCCAGCGACTCTCGCTGTCCGGTCACCCCCCTCCACAGTACACGCGGAAAGTCTTCACGTCCAAAAAAGCCCGCTTCACCCATGCCAAGCGTGAACGGGCGATGCTCAGCTGCAGCATGAACTAAAGCCTGCTCAAGTTTTGGAATAACCGAGGTCTCCACATCACCCAGAAACTGAAGTGTCACGTGATAATCTCTGAAGTCACTCCATTTGCGAAAAGACAAATGATTCAAATCCTGCTCCACCCAATGACGTAACTTTTTCTTGTGCTCGTCCGGGAGAGCGATCGCTGTAAAGAGCCTTTGTGATTCATCTTTCATCAACCTCTTCTCCTTTCTTTAAATATCCTGTACCTATCCCAAAAAAGTAGCTGTTTGGTTGGTCCCTGATCAGGGTAAAGCCACTTGTTGTTATATATAATGACACCGCGAGCTTGTTTCTACCCTTATTATGCAAATTTTCCGGCAATCTGTTATCCTTGAAGGGATGGTTCGCCAGAATATATTGGAAACTCCAAGGAATCAAACATCGAGGAGGCTATGAATCATGGGAAGCATTTTAAGTTTACATCAACTGACGGAAGATCAAAAAAAACAGGTTCGTGCAGCGGCTCCGGGCTACGAGTTGATTATTGGCAAAGCCCAGGAATTGGAGTCTGAACAAATCCGTGAGGCCGAGGTTATTCTAGGCTGGTCCAAGCATATTGCCGAGGAGGCATTACATCCAGACAGCAAGCTGAAGTGGATACAAACCTGGTCGGCTGGGATTGACAAGCTCCCGCTTACCGAACTAGAAAAGCGCAACATAGCACTCACGAATACGAGTGGTGTGCACGCGATTCCAATCACAGAGCAGATCTTTGGAATGCTGCTATCACATACTCGTTATTTACAGCAAGCGGCTCTCTTGCAGCGTCAGAAAACATGGCAGCCACCGGAAGGTCAACTGACGGAATTACGTGGCAAAACGTTGTTGATTACAGGTGTTGGCGAAATTGGCCGTGAAACCGCTCGGATTGCAGAAGCCTTTGGCATGCGGGTGATCGGGGTTCGCCGTTCCGGCAAGGAAGCTCCCCATGTAGAACACATGTACACAAACGAACAATTACATGAGGCATTGGGCGTTGCGGATATTGTGGTTAATATTTTGCCATTCACTGAAGAGACCCATCACTTTTTTGACGAAAAAGCATTTGCAGCGATGCGTAAAGGAGCCTTCTTCATTAATGTCGGTCGCGGCAAGACTGTTCATACAGATGCGCTGGCACGTTCTCTGGAACAAAAACATATTGCCTTTGCCGGACTGGATGTATTCGAGGAAGAACCGCTACCTGCGTCACATCCATTATGGGGCCTGGAGCATGTCCTGATTACGCCACATATTGCAGGGGATACAGACCGATATGCTGAACGAGCGGTAGATATTTTTCTTACTAATTTGAAAGCCTATGCTACTGGTCAGGAGCTGCCGCTGAATTTGGTTAACTACAAAACCCAGTATTAACAAGCTACTTACAGATCCAGATTTCCCGACTCATACCTGTCTTATATATACGGCATTGCTCCGTAATGGTCCAACCTGACTCGGATAGCAATGTTGCCATCGGCTCCGTGCTCACGATCACTGCCCGCGCGGCCAGGCGTCTCAGACTGCGCAGCATCTTTTTTTGTTCTTCAGCAGGGAGCACGGAGCACAGGTTATAGGGCATGTCCAAGATAGCCGCATCGTATGTGCCTGCGAGCATATTCATATCCCCCAGTTTCACCAGATCTTCTTCATACCCATAATGACGTAAATTTACTCGTGCTCCACGTACCGCCAACGGATTGATATCACAGCCGCGAATATTCTTGTCCATACTCAATGCCTCAATCATCACATTGCCCATACCACAACACGGGTCCAGCAGTTTCAAGGAGTCTGACTTTCCCTTAGATGCAAATTGATCATTTGCTGCCAAATTCACAAGTGCTCTAGCTACCAGAACGGGTAGGCCAGTAGAATAGTTTTGCGGCTTCTGACGACGTTCCTGCCACGATCTGTCGCTATACTCGCATATGCCCATTAGCCATCGCTCTCCTACTCGTATGACTCCTAGGATTACATCCGGTGTCTTCATTTGCGCCTGCCCCTGAATACGTGCGCCAATCCGGCGTTCTATCCCGCGCCGCTCGTCATAGTCAGCCTCATTGTCCCCTTCTTTAAGGCACAGCACCTTAAAGGTCTTTCCTTCCTCAAGCTGTAACCTGGAGGCCGCTTCGCATAGCTCTTCCAGCGTGTCCGCATCGGTGACGATATCCAGACGAAGATGGATAAACGGACTGGTCCCCGGCTCCAGCCGAAGATGGGACAACAGCATGGAACTATGCACAGGCTGCTGACCGAACAAGCATTTTAGTTCCAAAAGACACAACTCACGCTCGGTTTCATGACACGCATAGGTATATATGTAGCTTGGTTTCATTTCATCTGTATTAATTTTGTGTTTATTCATGTCAGATCTCTTTTCATTTTTTCATTTGGAATCAAGACTACAATTCACTGTCTCCGCTATCAGTTGGTAGGAATGAAGCCGCTGCTCATAATCGGGAATGGGCGTGACCAACAGAAACTCATCATTATCATATTTGACCTGCAAGCTACGCAACCGTTCGGCAATAAGCGATGGTGTTCCTACCAGCCAACTGGCCCGTATCGCCGGATCGCCTAATGAAATCTGAGCAGCCCATTGCTGCGCCAACTCATCTGTCGAGGCACATACTGCTCCTACAGCAACCATAGTACGTGGTTTGTCCATCCGTGTGGACGGCTGAAAGCTGGAGCGGTAAATACTTAGCATTTCTTCCGTATGTTGTTCACTCATAAATTGGCCGAATACATAGCCCGTTGAATACTGCGCAGCATATTCGGCACTTTTTCGATTGGTACCCAGCATCCACAGCGCTGGCGGCTGTTCTGGCATTGGACGGGCAAACACGGGGGTCTGTTCATATTCATATGAGCCTTCCAACAATGCCAATAGAGCTTCCATCTTCTGTGGCAGCTCGGTCACATGTTGAAGAAAATTGCCGCTTAGTGCCATCGAAGCATGAGGTCCCCCACCAGGGGCCCTCCCCAGGCCCAATTCGACTCTGCCCGGATAGAGAGCTGCCAGCAGATGGAACCATTCGGCGACCTTGACTGGACTATAATGCGGGAGCAAAATAGCACCCGCACCCAGTTGGATGGTCGTCGTCACCGCCCCGATATGAGACAACAGCACTTCTGGACTGGAAGAAGCCAGCCCCTCCATGTCATGATGCTCGGAGGTCCAGTAGCGTGTATATCCCCATGCTTCCGCCTGTTTCGCCAGCTTTACCGCCCATTGAACTGCTTGCTCCGGGCGATTGCCGGACAGCAGCGGTACCATATCAAGCACACCGAGATTCAACGAGTTAGTAGCTAAAGACTGAGGTTGCATATGCGCCTTTTTCTCTCCCTTCTATCCGTTCTAAACAAGTTTCTTCTACTATATAGGGTTAAATTAAAACGTTAGTCCAGGTCATAGATAGAACCTACCTTCAGGCCATATAACTCATTATAAATTTTTTCAGCAAAAGCATCGGTCATGCCTGCAATATAGTCAATGACCATATGCTCCCAAGTCCAGATCGGTTTCGCCTTGGCCTGGTCGCGCTCATAGCGCTGGAGCCAGTCGCTTGGAATAATGGACTTGGATGTCTCAGGGTCCAGAAAAGCCAACCATAACCGTCTGAGCATCCATTCACTGCGTTTTTGCAGACGCTGTACGCGCAGATCGCGGATCATGGTGACCCAAGCAAAGCTTTTCAATACACTCACCGTGCGCAGCATATCCAAATCTTCGCTTCCATCCCGTACGAAGGTTACCTTTTTCCAGTTTCCATCATCAATTACACCTAAGCTGCTGACAAACAGGCTAACCCAGTATGCCTTCACTTCACGGCGGGTGCGAGAATAATCGTGTTCACACATCGGCATCTTGCCATTCCACACCTTCAAAAATTCGCTCAGCACTGCCGCAACCTTCTGCTCAATCTCAGCCAGCTGCCAGCCTTGCCAGAAGCTATCCTCCAACGTGGTGATTTTCTCCGTAATCAGACGAATCAAATATGGATCATATAAGAAATGCTCGTGTACCTCAATTTTCCCTGCCTTAATCCCATCCTCCAGATCATGCGCGGAATAAGCAATATCGTCGCAGAGATCCATGAGCTGGGCCTCCAGCGTTTTTTTCCCGTCAGGGATGCCCCAATCCTCGCGAATAGAACGTATATATTCCCACTCATGCAGGTACAACCCTTTTTTGTTCAGAATTCCTGGGTACGGGTATTTGTTGATCCCGAGCAGCACAGCGTCCGACAAATTCAAGCCATCCACATTCTCACGCTTCTCCAAAAACATAATCAGCCGGAAATTGTGTGCGTTCCCTTCAAAATGCTCATAAATTCGTCGCTCACGCGCATAGGCCTCCTGTCCACGCTTGGACTCTGGCGTGAAGCCTCCGGCGGATGATATCTTTTCTACCTTCGTCTCAATCAGTTGATCCAAGATCCCGTCCAGCACCTCTTCTCCCTTATGTCCGAACGGTGGATGGCCAAAGTCATGTGCTATCGATGCACACTCCACCACCTCAGGGTCAATAATCAGTCCTGCGTTATCAGCCTGTTCCAACTCTACCTCTGGATGACGGCGCAGCAAGCTTCGTGCTGCCTCACGCGCAATTTGCGCTACCTCCAAAGAATGTGTCAGCCGTGTGCGATAATAATCGCCTGTGCCTGCGCCAAATACTTGTGATTTCCCCTGCAATCGACGGAAAGTCGGTGAATGGATCAATCGGGAGTAATCCCGTTCATATGCTGCCCGTGAAGCGTCGCTTCGTGTCTGCTCCGCAAATTGTCGATGCTCTCTCTTATCCTGCCATGTCATAAAGCTCACTCCCTACGTACTCAATTGGAGTGATTATACATTTTTTTCACGCCTCAGGAAAGCTCACATGAGTTTCATTTATATGTAAGCGTCAAACTATCCCCACCTAGCGCATTATCGCCTATCAAGCCAAGCCAGTGGTCAGACGATGAGTAATAAAAAAACAAGTCCAAAAAAACTTAATATAGGGTAAATAGTATAATAAAATAAAACTAGACTTTATATTTAATGGTTTTGAGTTTGATTATTTTCTACGGCATTACTTCATAAACGCGCCCGATTGTTGAAGATTATTTATTAACTAAGACCTGTTGAATTGCCCCCTAATGCTATCATTTTAACTATGTACCTAATTATCAGGCTTGTTGTTGAGAGAGATTTTGAAAAATTAAAAACGCCTATCTAGCAAGATAGACGTAAAGTATAACAAGCTTTAAAGAGGTTGATAACTCGCCTCACGCGTTTTTACTTTCACACTAATTTTTGTAATATAATCTTTTTCCTCTTTTGCTGCAATCGAGTGCAGTAAATATTCCTCATAAATATCACCATCTAACGCTAACTGCTCCTGTTCTAAATAAGCGAGTAGCGTATTATAAGTCTCAGTCTGTGAGATTTCATCATAAGGTCCTTGATGATAAATGACCGCGTAGTGTCCAGCTGGTTTCATTCTTGCTGACGGGTCATCTAGGCGACATAGGTAGCTTACGCCTTCAAACTTCTTATTTAAAAAATCTTCTTTTGTATACACAGTACCGTATGCGGCTGTACTTTTAATCCCATGCTTTTTTAAAAATGGCGTAGTTTGCTCGTAAAGTTCCTCCATTGATAACGACGACCAATCTATTTTCTCGTCGCTATACACAACAGGTTCGGCTGGTAATTGCTTCATCAATACTTCTCCAAATGATACTTCTTCCATCTCTTTTGTCAGGGCAACCGTTCGTTCTAGGAAAAACTGAATATCTTGTAACTTTTGAATTTCCATTGCCACTTTTTCTTGCTGTTCCATTGCTAATTGTTGTAACGCTTGTACGTTAGGCGCGTCAAAATACGTTTTGAGTTCTTTAATCGGTACCTCAACTGCACGAAGCGATTGAATCGCTACAAATTGATCGAACTGCTCAAATGTGTAGTAGCGATAGCCATTATCAAAGGTGCCTGCAGGCTTAAATAAATCGATTTTATCGTAATAAAGCAATGTATCTTTATTGATTTCAAGCAACTTGGCAAATTCGCCTGTCAAATATGTTTTTTCGAATGTATTTTTCATCTCTTTTCACTTCTTTCTTTACTCTAGAGTTACTCCATACCTTACACTATTCCTTGCGAACATAACACGAAAACATAAATGAGACAAGCAATTACTAAGGTGTTGAACGCACTTAGGTTGATGAGGAAGAATGCCATGGGGTATATTGATTAATTAATTGAAAACTACGGGTACGCAGCGGTTTTTATATATGCCTCTAAAATCGTACATGCTATATGCTGGGGTGAGTGCTTTACTTTGGAGTCTACTATTTTTAACAATCGGACGAATATTTTAATCAGTTTAAGAGAAAGGTGTTTTAGAGATGACAAAACAAAATGAACAAATTACGATAGCCCCTGTACCGCAGGAAGAGCTAGCAATATTTAAGGGAGAATTACAAGAGGCATTTATGAAAGGGTTACAAGATAGTTTTCAAGAAGCAGAGGATCCAACAGAAATGGGACCAATCCCATCCGATGAGGATTTCGAGCATTCACTTACTGCAAAAGATTCAGTTGTGCGTCAAATTGTACTAAATGGCGAAAGAATCGGTGGCATCGTATTAAAAATTAATCCCGATACACAGCGAAACGAAGTGGACTTCTTGTATACAAAGGCTAATGCACACGGCAAAGGTCTTGGTACAAAGGCATGGGAAGCGATAGAAGCAGCGTTCCCAAAGACGAAGGTTTGGGAGTTACATACACCGTATTTTGAAAAGCGGAACATCCATTTTTATGTGAATAAATGTGGCTTTAAAATTGTGGAGTTTTATCACCGAGGCAATCCAGGACCGAGTATTGAAGGAGAAGAGCCTGAATCTGATGCAGATTATGAGTTTTTCCGTTTTGAAAAGGTCATGACAAAAGAAAGCAGTGAAGCGTAATGCAAGGAAAGGTCTCACAGCTTTGGGCATTGATGAATCGCAGTCAAATGGCGAAGGGGCAATTAGTCTTTTTATTTTTCATTAGTTTAGTGGAGGTTGCAGCTGGGCTTGCTGTCCCCCTGTTAACGATGAAGCTCATTAATCAAATTTCAGATGCGGGTTTTGCCATAACATCACTCTTGCCAGTCATTGCGATTTTAATTGTGCAAGCGATGTTAAGTGCCATTGCGTTTTATCTGATGCGCCGTTTAGGTGAAAAGGTTGTCGCGAATTTAAGGACAGAAGTATGGGAACATATGCTACATTTACGTTTATCGTATTATGATGCGCATGAATCAGGCGAAACGATGAGCCGCATTACGCAGGATACAAATGTCGTGAAGGAGTTTGTGACCGAGCAGCTCGTGTCCTTTGTGTCAGGACTATTTGCGATCCTCGGTGCCGTTGTTGTTTTACTATGGATTGACTGGAAAATGACATTGCTACTCCTGATTGCTGTGCCACTAACAATTTTTGTGACGTATCCATTAGGCGAAAAAATGTATGCCATCTCAGTAGAAAATCAGGATGAGCTAGCAGGCTTTGGCGGACGATTAGGACGTATTTTATCGAATATTCGTCTTGTGAAAGCGTCGCAAACGGAGCAGCAGGAGCTAACAGGCGGTAAAAGGCAAATTCAGCAGCTGTACAAGTACGGTTTAAAGGAAGCGAAGATTGTTGCGATTCTTTCGCCACTGATGACGCTACTCATGATGGTCGTATTGATTGCGATTTTCGGCTATGGCGGCTCACAGGTAGCAACAGGAGCAATCACTTCAGGCGAGCTTGTTGCCATTATGATTTATTTAGTGCAAATTATTATGCCATTTACACAAATGGCGACGTTCTTTACCAATTTACAAAAAACACTTGGTGCGACAGATCGTATTGTTGAAGCACTCAATGTGAAGCGTGAAGTACAAGACGGGAAACCAGTATCTGCTACACCACTACCTATCCACTTCCAAAACGTATCGTTTAAATATAATGAAAAGTATGTATTAAATGACATGACATTTACGTTAGAACCGAATGAAACGACCGCCTTTGTCAGCCGAAGTGGTGGTGGGAAAACGACGATGTTCTCCCTTATTGAACGATTTTATGACGTGACATCAGGTGCGATACTGTATGGTAACGAAAACATTGAGCAATTTAACTTAACAGAGTGGCGTGGGCTGTTTGGCTATGTAAGTCAAAATGCACCGTTATTAAATGGAACGATTCGTGACAACGTCATGTACGGGACGAATGGAGCAAGCGAACAAGAGGTACTTGCCGCATTAAAAGCAGCCTATGCCTATGATTTTGTCATGCAGCTGGACAAACGCCTCGATACAGAGGTTGGTGAAGGAGGTATTAAGCTTTCAGGTGGTCAAAAACAGCGTATTGCGATTGCTCGTGCGATTTTACGAAATCCGAGAATCTTATTACTTGATGAGGCGACATCGAACTTAGATAACGAATCAGAGCGTGAAGTGCAGCTTGCCCTTCAAGCGTTAACGAAAAACCGGATGACGATCATCATCGCCCATCGATTATCCACGATTACAAGTGCAGACCAAATCCTTGTCTTTGAAGAAGGACGCCTGTCAGGTCAAGGCACACATGAAGCATTACAAAAAACACATCCGTATTATCAACAACTTTGGCATAATGGTCGTTTGACTGAAGATTAGACTATAGGATCATTGCTTCCTTCCATTCCCATACGCTGCGAAGCAGCGGGGAGAAGGTTAGTAGCGTCTCCAGTCGGGTACGGCTCTCCTCTACCAGCGATTCCGCAGGCGGATTGAGTAAGCGATGGTGGGCTTTTAGGTAAGTCCTTCATCCTCCCACTATGGGATGGTCGTCAAGGTAGATATAAAAAGGGATGTACGCCGCTATTCAAGTCCGCACCGAGATACGCAACGTTGGAAAGAACTATACAACGAAAGAACGAGCGTGGAACGTTGTAATTCTCGGATGAAAACCTATTTGACCGCAGATGCCATGCACATCTGGGGGATTCAAAAGGTGACCACTCACCAATACCTAAATGCCATTGTGTTGCTTGCTTCTGCGTTAGCCATGGCCCGTCCATTAAAGAAAGCTACCGCTTAAATTTTTGATTCAACAGAAATTATGCAGGTCTGTCCATTTTTGGAATTCAAGGAGAAACCGAGCTAAAATGCTGTTCGCTCAGGCTTAAGATACTGATGCCTAATTTTCAAAAACGGAATTATGCAAAATGCTCATGTAAAAAGGTGTCCCCCAGCCATTTGATTCAGGCCAGAGAACACCTCTTTACTCAACTTTATATACCTCACCACTTTTGCTCTAACGCTTTGCTCTTGGGTCCAAAACATCCCGCAGGCCATCCCCCATCAGATTAAAGCCCAATACGGTCAGCATGATAGATATGCCTGGGAAAATAACTGTCCACGGCGCATTTTGGATATATTGCCGCGAATCGGACAACATTTTGCCCCACTCAGGCTCAGGAGGTTGTGCACCCAAACCGAGAAATCCGAGCGCTGCTGCTTCAATGATGGCCGTTCCAATCCCCAATGTTCCCTGTACGATGATCGGTGTCAGGCTATTAGGCAGAATATAACGGAGTATGATGCGCCGATTATTAGCCCCAAGCGCCCGCGCAGAAGTAATATACTCCTCCGTTTTAACACTCAGCACCTTGGAGCGAACCAATCGCCCATACGTTGGTACATTGACAATGGCAATGGCGTATAACGCATTTTCCAACGAAGGCCCCAGAATGGCCACAATAGCAATTGCCAGCAAAATACCCGGAAATGCCAGCAAGATATCGAATAGGCGCGAAATGATCATATCAGCCCATTTTCCATAAAATCCGGCAATTAATCCTAAGGCCGTTCCTACAATCATTGAACCAATAACGGACAAGAAACCGACCCACAACGAGATTCTGGCGCCATACAGCGTACGGGTCAATAAATCTCGACCAAGATCATCGGTACCGAACCAATGCTCTGCGGAAGGAGGCTGCAAGCGGCTCACCAAATTTTGCTCTTTATAGTCAAAAGGAGCGATCCAGGGCGCGATCAAAGCAATGATGACAAAGAAGATAATAATGCTCAGACCGACGAATGCCATCTTGTTGTGGCGAAAAGCTCTCCACGCATCTCTCCAAGGGCCTGACACGACAGGCGAATATGCCAATGGACTGCGTGTTGTCGGTATGTTATTGGGTTGCATTGAAAATTGTGACATCGGACAACCTCCCCTCTGACCAATTGACGACTTGATTACTGATAACGAATACGCCGGTCGAGAACAGCGTACAGCAAATCGACAATCAGATTAATGATGACGAACAGGAACGCAATGATTAAAATTCCGCTTTGGATAACCGGATAGTCACGCGAGCTGATCGCTTCAAAAATGTACCGTCCGATGCCAGGCCAGGCAAATATAGTCTCTGTCAGTACGGCGCCTCCCAGTAACGATCCAGTCTGAAGACCGATGACAGTAAGCACAGGGATCGCAGCATTTTTAAGCGCATGTTTGTACACGACTTGAAAAGATGCCAGCCCCTTCGCCCGAGCCGTGCGGATATAGTCCGCATCCATAACCTCCAGCATGCTGGAACGGGTAATACGCGCTATGACCGCCATTGGAATCGTCCCCAGTGCGATACTGGGCAGGATCAAATGCTTGATGACGGTCCACACCTGATCCATGCGTCCACCTATGAACGCATCAATCACGGCTAGATGTGTCACAGCTTCCACCGGATCACGGGAATTCATGCGTCCGATGGAAGGGAGCCAATGCAGCTTATTAGCAAAGATCCATTGCTCCATCAAGCCTAACCAAAAAATCGGCATCGATACTCCGACCAGGGCAATGACCATGCTGACATAGTCAAACCAGGAATTTCGCTTCCAGGCACTCACGATGCCTGCATTCATACCCACGACAACGGCAAAAAACATGCTTGCTACCGTCAACTCCAGCGTAGCCGCCAGATAAGGGACCATTTCCCGGGCAATCGGCTGCCGGGTGCGAATGGAATCGCCCAAGTCCCCTCGTGCCAGTTCACTTAGATAGGTCCCATATTGCTGTAGCCACGGCTTATCCAGCCCTAATTGCTCACGCAGCGCCTGTTTGGACTGTTCCGTGGCCTTGTCCCCGAGTATCGTTTCTGCCGGATCACCGGGAATAGCATGAATAATCGAAAACACGATAAGCGTCATCCCCAGCAATACGGGAATCAATATGGCCAGCCTTTTTACAATATATGAGTTCATATGCTATTCACCGCCTGCTTGCGTTTAGGCTATTCAAAATAAATATTACTGTACGCTTCAATACCTGCCGGAGAAGGTACAAAACCCTTAAGATTGGCTTTGCCTGCCATCAACGGTGTGCTATGAACCAAGGGAATCCAAGGTGCATCCTGTTTAATAATGACTTGTGCTTGTTTATACAATTCCGCACGCTTATCTTGATCAACCTCAACCTGCGCCTTCACCAGTATTTTGTGAAGTTCCTCATTCACATAAAAACTGCGGTTATTGCCTGGGATCGTATCCTTGTCCAGCAATGTGTAAAGGAAATTATCCGGGTCGCCATTGTCCCCATTCCATCCCAACATGTACAGATCATCCTTCTCTCCAGCTTTAAGATCATCCAGATACGTAGCCCATTCTGGAGATTGGATGTTGACTTTGACTCCTATTTTTTCAAAATCAGCTTGAATGGCCTCTGCTACCTTTTTGCCGTCAGGCATGTATGGACGAGATACAGGCATTGCATAGAAGGTTAGCGGCTCTGGAAGTCCGTTAGGGAAACCCGCTTCCGCTAGCAAAAATTTAGCCTTTTTCAGATCATAAGTGTAGTCCTGAATGCTTTCGTCGTATCCCCATAACGTAGGTGGCATCGGATTGACCGCAGGCTTGGCCTCCCCCGCAAACAATGCATCAATAATGGCCTGTTTGTTCACTGCGTGATTCAGCGCCTGCCGCACCTTGGGATTATTAAATGTCTTTTTCTTTAAATTAAATCCAATGTATGCCACATTAAAGGAGGGACGTTCGATTTTTACCAACTCGCTGTTACCTTCCAACTGCTTCGCATCATCTGGATTCAAATCTTCCATCAGGTCAATTTCTCCGTTTTGCAGAGCATTAAATCGCGCAGTGTTGTCTGGGATAGAACGAACGATGACCTTAGCCAGCTTTGGCTGTCCTTCTTTCCAATAAGTTGGATTCTTTTCTAATGTGATCGTATCGTTTCGTTTCCATTCCTTAAATACAAACGGCCCTGTGCCGACCGGATTACTCTTAAAATCAGCCTTTTTCTCCTTAATAGCCTTGGGACTTGCAATACTAAAGGATGGCATAGCGATATTTTGTAAAAAAGGAGCCTGCGGCTTGTTCAGTGTAAACTGAACGGTATTCGCATCCACCGCTTTAACCTCCTTAATCACTCTACTTCCATCGGGCCCGAACATAGAATCATAATAGTCAAACGAGTCACCCTCAAATTTGTATGGACTTTTCGGATCAACCCAGCGGTCAAAGTTAAACACAACCGCTTCTGCGTTAAAGTCACTTCCGTCATGGAATTTTACGCCCTGACGCAGCTTGAACGTATAGACAAGTCCGTCCGGTGATACTTCCCAGCTCTCTGCGAGCCCTGGCTGAATCTCCGTGGTACTTTCCTTGTATTCCAGTAGTGTATCAAACACCTGCATTCCGATTTTTAACGACTCACTTTCAGTCACAATGGCAGGATCTAGCGCCACGGAATCCCCGCCACGCCCATAAATCAACGTGTCCTGCGCGCCTTCTCCCGCTCCACCTGGAGGTTGTCCTGCTTCTGGTTTTGCTCCTTCACCTGATCCCCCACAACCGGAAAGCACCAAAACAGTTCCTAGCGCAAGTACCAGCAATACGGTCCAGATTTTGTGTTTTACGTACTTTTTGCTCATGCAGCGAACCCCTTTCACACCTTATATATTGTTAATTCGTTGATACCGGATAAATACCAATTCTTTGGATTGGCATGACAAGCTTGTCCTCAAGCTGTAGCCCCAAGTTCCGAGTTCATCAAATTGGTGTAGTAGTAGGGAAGGTATGAAGGTTCTAGACAGGCTTTTATTGAAGAATACAGGCACAGACAGCATTCATAATCTAGTGGTGTTAGAGGTGCAGTAGGGTAATGGAATAGACGTAATGTCATAAAAGGGAAGAGGATTGTGTTAGGTCATGGAGAATGTGTGATAAATACTCACAGATAGTGAATATTAGTTTCATACAAAGTTGATTATTGGATACTTTACTATAAAATCTGGAAGCAGACAAGGGGGTTTTTCATACATTACCATATGTTTTTATACATCATGTTAATTAATGTTACAAATCAACTCACACGTTCATATCAAATAAAAGCTCCTGCTTGTGGTCCTCAACCTCCAAGCAGGAGCATGTTCTTACCTCAAAAATGTATTCAGCACCAAACCTACAGATACGGCTTGAGTACCTTTTACGATGGAAAAATGATCGCCAGGCACTTTATGTGTATACATTTCCCCTTTACAATACAATTCCCATCCTTTATATCCTAATTTCCAGGTATGTTCTGAAATAAACAAACATACAGGGGCTGTTACAGCTCGATCTGGCTGGTAAACATGCTGCAGTGACAGCGTGTCAGAATTACCAAAAGCTCAACGCGTTCTTCTTGCTCTTCCAATTGGCAGGTCATTTCAAAAGCAATCGTCCTCATTCCGAATATGTATGTCCAAGCTATAATTCAAATCATTGATTTTACGGTTCGTCAGCAGAATGTTCATTTCACACCTTCGGACTTTGAAACTGCTCAGATTAGTCAGGAGGATATTGAGTTGCTTTTCGAATAAAGGTACATTTTGCAGTTACCCTTTTTCGGGATTCAGTATATTTGGAGGTCATGAAGAACATCACTTAGCATAAGGGCAGGCGGCCGCATTTAACCGCCTGTTTATTTAGGCTTCGAACGTAGCTGTTTTACTCATTTTATTTAAAAGTGGGCTGGGCAGTGATGAGGTCCTTCGAAGATTACTTGGTTGTTTTAAACGCACCCAGACGGTTCAGCACGACCAGTAAGCGATAAAAATCATAACTGCTTGGCAGCTTCGCATCCACAATCGGGCTTGCCGGATTAACTGCAACGGCAGCAACCATCGCTTCCTTGGCCCAGGCCGGTACAGGCATAGCCTGACGCGCCTCCAGTTCAGCTACTCGCTGATCCACCTTTTTAATGTAAGCACTCTGTTCATTTAATGTTTGCTTGAGCACATCTCTACTATTTTCAAGGGTGGTGACCTGCTGCTGCAGGGCCTTAAATGCCGCTTTTTCCTCTGCTGTCATTGGCTCTTCCCCCTCTTCTCCTGCAAATGCTTGGCGTAGCTCAGCCTCTGTTCCGGCATATACATTCAGATCAACAGGCCCTTGAATGCCATCAACCCGTCCACTGTCACTGTATTGCCAGAAGTCCCAGCGCCTCCATGCTGTTGTATCACTAGGCACCCGTGTACTATAACGTGCAATCCACAGCTTATAACTACCCAGTAGGGCTTTAAAATGGGCAGCAAAAGCATTGCCTGTATATACCATCGGCTTGCGGCCGCTTACTCGTTCAAATTCCGTCAAAAATGCCAGCGCTACCTCATGAATCGCGGCCGAATTAAGCTTTCCCGGATTATTTTCATAATCCATCACCGCTGGCAAGTCCAGCGCTTTCGCACCACCCACCTGATCCAGCACCTCGGCGAAATGTCTGGCTTCCGCTTTGGCTGCGTTTACACTGGTCGCATCTACAAAATGGTAAGCTCCCAGCAGAAGCCCGGCTGCCTTGATCCCTTTTGCATTCGTAATAAACGTCGGATCAACGTAACGCTGTCCTTGACTTGCTTTAATAAATGCAAACGATTTACCATCGGCTCGCACACGTTTCCAATCAATCGTTCCCTGATATCGGGATACGTCAATGCCTTCGGCAGCATTAGGGCTGCGATTTTGCATAAGGCGCTCCCTCCTTGTCATTCATAATGTTGTAGCACTCTGTCTCTGTTGTATATGCTTGGACCATGGAAACGGTCTGGGCTTTTCCACTTTTACGCCGAAAAAAGGCGAAAAGGTAGTCTTCCTTTTTTGTAATGGCGACGGTCAGCACTTTATGAAGCTTTATTTTCTTTGTCGGAAGGGTCGGTTGGCTTTATTTTTTTCCCACTCGATTTGGACTCAAAAATGGCTACCGCATTCCGCAAAATATCCGGCATCGGCACTCCCATTCTGCCCACATTTTCTATAATGGACAACAGCTCGTTCGCCAAATAAAAGAAAACGACGGCATCCCGGAAGTAATGTGCATCCCCGAGAATACCGTCGATCAGATGGGCTACCGTAATGAGCAAAAACACGGTAACCTTGCGAAAAATACCGTAATACCCTTGGCGGCTTTTCAGCTCCCCATTAATCCAGGCCGCTGCCCATCCGGTGAAAAAGTCGATCACGACCATCCACCACAGCAACGTCAACATTGTAGTCCACCCCCCGAAAAAATAACCGATCAAGGTCCCCGTGGAAAACCCCAGCCAAATCTGATCGATCTTTTCATGCATGTTTGTTCCCCCTTTTGAACCTAGGTGTAAAGTGAATGCCCTTGGTTGATCCAAGGGCATAAAAACAATGAATTTTATTTTGTTCTCTATACTGTTTTCTTACGAAAAATAGAGTTATACCATTTAACCGTTTCTTTCTGTTCATTCGGAGCATCGGTTGATGACGAAGTTTCTACGTTGCCCGCTACTAGATCAGAACGCTTGAATAAAATAATCTTCATTACTTGTTCACGCTGTTCTTCATTTAAAGCGTAGCTTCCCATGATCGTTGCTATATCGCCTTCTCCGCGCTCATAGCGAGTGATGCAAGCATGAGCACAAATACGTATTTGAGCCTCTGTTAAAGTTGCCATGGTTATGACTTCACCTCTTTTTATAAATTTTTCTATTACATATAATTCTCAGTACACGTCATTTCCCTGTGTTACCAAGCATGAGCTGGGTCAGCGTCACTTCGAGATCTGCAATACGTTGCTTCAATTGATCTGTCTCGCTGGGCTGTTGCCCTGCTTTTTGTGTCAGTTCCTTAATTGCTTCATCACTCAACCCTTCACTCCAGAACGTCGCCGGGTCTTTTCGTTCTGGAGCCGTAAATGTCTGAGCAAAATATACAGGTTCATCCCCGCGTTCGTTTTCCGGCTTATTTCGCCATTCATCATGCAGCTTCTGAAATAAAGCTTGGGATTCGTTGTTCAACTGTTCAAAGGCTTTTTGTGCTTCTATCAGCTTTTGATTATATTCCGCTTCATGGGTCAGCCAACCTTGGATGTCAAAACGAGGATGGTATAAACCAGGTGGCACTGGAATCCCTACTGTATAACCAGCGGGGATGCTTTCTGAATTGGTTGCATCTATGGTACTAGTGCTACTGTCAGCAAGCCGATGGGTGTCTAGTTGCTGGTTTGTATCAGATAGCGTAGGCGAAGATAGAGAATAAAAAGGGACGATACCTGAAAAGGTATCGTCCACCAGCTCGTCCTCTAGATAGAGACCGTTTGCATTTACTTTAGGTACTGCTCTCATTTGTCAGACCTCCTTAATTCGTTGGAAACCGAATGCTGTCTAGCCTAATCCAGTTATCGTAAACATACTTCAGATTACCTCTTACACTACCATCTGACCTTATGACAATCCCCTCTGCCTCTTGCCCATGCGTGGAACTACTAACCCAACACGAGATTACAGTATACGGAGCCGACGGCCTAAACTCCGGTGGTAGATTAAAGAGAAGAACATCTCCGCTAATCGGAACCTTTATCGCTCCCCTAAAAAGTACCATGCCGTCTGACATTTTTGTGTACTGCGGTTTATTAGCATCTGTTTCTGGAGTAGCACCGCTAAGTAGCGTCGGCGTAATCCACGCTGGACTGTCCTTATCCGCTTTCTTACTCTCCAACACCGACACACGCGCCGTATTTTGCCGTATGTTGTCTATCAAGTCCAGAAGCAATGTTTTTTCGTTTGCAGCATAGCTGCCTATAAAAGATACTACAGGAGGCTTGTCCAGCATCAAGTATGTGGCACTGTAAGTGGATGTTTGGTCAAAGTTTGATCTTGCTATTTGCCCATAAGCATAGAACTCACCACTATAGACGTAAGTCCCTTTATACCACGAAAAATCCTCCGCACCGTTTTTATATATACTAAGTATTTTACCCGAAGGGTATTGAAACCTCGTGCCTGAATTAATTGAATTTATATACACACTTACGGGATCCCTATCATCCAGTTTAACAACCTCGCGCAATACAATTCCTGTACCTACTTCAACCTGATTATCACCCTCCACAAAGGAAAGTTGGCCCTCAGATGCGACAGGCTCTACTGTAGGCGTTGCAAGTTGGTATACAAGTTGGTACGGTGTGTACCCTGCGTATGATGTCACAGGTACCGACGCTACAGGGTTTGCAGAACCAACACGCGGAACATAATATTTAGCACCCGTTCCGTTCCATGTCGCCGTTGTAGCGGCTTGGGCTTGTGTTGGCGTGAATGTGCCAGCGTCATACACCTTCCACCCGTAAAAATAAGCTTTGATGTCGTCTTGTGCTGGACTGTAGCTGTCGGCCCATCCACTGTCTGCCATGCTAACACCGATGTAAATGTCACCCGCTGCGGTGACGGCGTTTGTGTCGGCTGTGTTGCCTGTACTCCCTTGTGGTAATACCTTACCATCAAACTTCGTGCCGGTGCCGCTTGCAGCCACAGCACCAGCCGCCAACGCTACCACTTTAACCTGTCTGACTCCAGCAGTAGCGGCAGCGTCTCCAAGTACCCATGCTCTACTACCATCCAACGTTATCCCTTTCCATTTCTTAGCCTTGAAGTATTGCCCATCTTGCTCAAATACCGTGTCCGCATTACCTCCTGTAACTGGATCGGCGTACAGGTCTGTTTGCAATGCCAGCATGGAATGCTCGCACGGTTTGAATGGTTTGGCCATGCTACCGATATTGAGCATAGGGTTTTCGAGTGTGTACGTACCTGCCCCTGTGTTTGTAGCGTAAATTCGTACCCTTTTAGTTGTCGTCTTGGTCGTAAACGTTACTGTGACAATTCTATTTTCATTATCTGTTGTGCTGTATACAGTGGTTTCAAGACCTGTATCGTCTGTCTCAACCACAGTTACACGCCCGTTAACTTTAACAGTCAGGGTGTAAGTTGTTCCCGGAACCACAGGCACATACACATTAGATTGATCCACAGATACGGTAGCCACTGTTTCCAACTTATATGGATTTATCACCTTAGCTCTCTCGCCTAGCGTCCACTCGTAAAACGGGGGAATCAAATTTTCTCCGTACCGTATGGCATATGGATTGCGTACAGGCATTACACTATCCACATAAGGATATTTGGTGTCAATTTGTTCGTCGGTCATTGTTGCCAACGCTGTGTATTCTGCTGCAGAAATCTCATAGATACGTGCAGCCTCAAAATAAGAATACTGTCCTACAGTACCCTGTGTCACCAAATCTATATTAGTAATAATATCGCTGGTAGGAGCCAGCCTAAACCAAGCCGTAGCAAATTTAGTTTTATCCTTAACTATAACTTTCGATTCTACTAGAGCATTCGGAGCCGAGATTCCTGCATCTGTAGCGTTACCCACTTTCGCTCTTACAATTGCAACATAATATTTCCCAGATAAAAATTTAAAATTACTATAAAATCCCACTCCAACGGTATATCCAGGCTTGATTGTTACCTTTAACGAATTGGGCATTGTTCCTTTATTCAAATTATCTAGTGCTATATCGGCTTGATACGGTGTTACCCCCATTAAGCTACTCAAATTCCCCCATCTTCCCAACAAATTCACCAACGTACGCCCGCTCAGCCCCGTCAACGAAAATGGCGCGGCCTTTTCCGCATGAACAATCTGTACACCGGGTTCCAAAGTTACCGCCTTACGTTCCGTCGTATCCAGGCGCTTCTTAATCTCATTTACACCGTCATTCACCTCACCTGCAAATTCATCAACTGATCGCCAGTTTTGATCCAAATACTTTTCCAAATCAAAATACGTCGTTTTGGGCGATGTGCGGTCAATTTGATTTAAACCAAGATTCGGTGTTTTTTCGCTTGCCATGTTATGCGCCACCTCCTAAATATCTATCCTGTGTTGTATGTTCATTTTCATAGAGGGTCATAGACTCCACTTCGGCAATGGTCAGGTAACGTAATTTATACTCCACTGCCATGTGAGCGGGCTTGATCTCCTCAATGGCTGCTTTCAGGTCCTCCACGTTGGGAGGAATCCCAATGGTATCTATAAATTTGACCGTAAATCCCCATTCGGCAGGATGAAAAGTAACCTCTACCGTGCCTCCGTCATACGCTTCAGCTACATTTTTAACAAGCCGGCCGGAAAAAGTTCCTGCCCCTCGCAGCTTCGATTCCACCACGGCACGCCGTTGATCCAATGGCTTCGCCAGGTCGGTTTCGATCCCCAGCTCCATTTCCCAGCGTTCCAACCCCCAGGTGGCAGTACGTACGAAAAACTGTCCCACCGTTGCGTCCATTGCCAGATACAAAGCGTCCAATTCGCTTCCTTTAGCATCCATATCAGAACGCATCACACGTGAGGTTTCATAATAGGCTGGCAAATAGGAAAGCAGCTCGCGTCCCCGCTCGCTGCTCATTTGATCCACTGTATCTCCCGCTATTGCTACCCTGTTAACAAAAGTGCCACTACGGTTTGCGCGTTTTCCCTGGTCTGTGTTATTCAATAAATCTTCAAAACTGTTTGTCTCATCGTTACTCACTGACGCTCACCGTCCCCAGCACGGCCACCTGACCTGATCCAATCTCAATATTCTGATTGCTCTGTCCATTAATTTTCAGTTCAGAGAAATCAATAATAATCGGAATGTCCAGCAGCACAGCAGAAATCCGGGTATATCGTACCAACGGGTCTGCCTTGTAAAAAGCAAGCTGCTTCAAATACGTCCGCACACCGTTTTCAATCAGTTTTTTGATTTCATCCAGTGTGGACGGCTTCTCTTTGGTGCGCTGTACCTTGACCGAAATGTTTATTTCCACTTCAGCCGCTGGCATAACCGTCACCACGGGGCCCGCTGGTGCTAGCCCTTCGCCTTGCCCATCCTGGGTCGGATCAATATACTTCTGCACTGCAGCCACGATATCCGGGCTGGCTGCTCGTTTATCCGTATCCAGCACATATAACCCCACTGTTCCTGGCCCTTTCCACAGCGGAACAACCTCCACGCCACCAACGCCAGCTATCTCATTCGCCCACTGGGTATACTGTGCCTTGTTACCGCTTGTGCCCTGATTCCGCACCTTGGCATAAAAACGCTCCAGCAACAGTTGGTCGCTCTCAACGTCTGTGCCGCTTTTGGTTTCCTCCGTATTGATCACAGAGGAAACCCCGCTAATCGGAGTAGCCATCACCTGGATGACGCCTGCTGGAACATTGCCGCGGCGTCCGGGATTAACCGCCCGAATGACTGCTTCTCCTGTACCCTGTTCATCCAGCGTGACCGATGCCGTGGTCGCATACTCAATGGAGGCTTCCCCGGATACATCATCTGCCGGAGTCGCCACCAACGTTCCCGCTGGGACAGTTGTTCCCGCTGTGCCTGTGAACCTGACCTTACCTGAAGCAGCAACGGCTTCCCGCCGTGTCACTCCATGTTCTGCTGTCCGCAAATCCAGCTCCGGCGAGCGAAAATCTGGGTTATCGCTGGCTGCTGTGCTGGCAAACCCCCGACGCAGCAGCTCCTGCGCCCAGATTGCGGCTTCAGAGAGCATAAATGCCACCGGCGCCTGCGCATCCCAAATAAAAGAGCCCTCAGACTTATCGATGTCCGAGGGCACTTTTTCCAGCATCCGATTTAAAATTTCTTCTTCCGTCTGGTCTACCAAATATTCCGGCAAGTCTGCCATTAGATCACCACACTTTCCACAATTTCCGTTTCATCCCGCACGTTCGTAATCTGGCAGCTAAAATAGCATGCCTCGCCTTCCCAGCGAAACGTGAATTGATCCACACTAGCCGTACGTGCATCTGCTAGCAACGCCTCTGTGACCATGCGTTTAATTTCACTTTCCTGCACAGCGTGCCCATAGCTGCTGCCAATCAGCTCCTCCAGCTCACTTCCATAGTCAGGTGAATAGATCACATGACGGTAGCGAGGAGTGCGAATCGCTTTTTCACACCACTGTACCCAGGCTTCTTTCTCGCCTGTAGTCACGATTTTACGGCTAGGGCTCATAACAAACTCGCCGGCTTCAAAATCAAACCTCCAGCTTCGCCCAAATACCGCACGATTATCCTCCAGCACATCTGGATCGGTCACATCTGTGTCTGTCCAAATCATATCGTCTGTTTCTGGAAACAAATTAGCCACGTCCATTCACCACCTTGCACACGACCACCACATCGTTGCCACTATTCACCCGCACCGCCAGTACACGATCCCCAGGCTTAAGTCCTTTGTTCAGACTCAGATTTACATCCTCCAGCTCATCTTCCCCGATATAAAAGGAAGTTTTCAGCTCTTTGCCTTCCCAATTTTCTGATTCCACCGAGGTTGAGGTACCTTTGTACATATGGCGTGGTACAGATAGCAGTCCCGGCAGCTCGGCGACTAGATAATCCTGAAGCTCATGTTTAAAATCGTCCAACTTGAGTCCTGTGGAGGTGATGGTACCTAATACTGCACCTACTCCACTCAACGCTTGCTTGGTATGTTTATGAAATGAAGATTGCAGCGCAGTGGCTAAATGCCCGTAGGGGTCTTTATTCAAGGTAAAACCTCCTTTTTACATCGTCATACGTTCCGAGCTCCAGCGACATACTGCCAGGGTTGCCCAATTCCCTGCTTACTGAAATTACTAGCAGCTTCATGGTCCCTAATATTACCGCGTCTCCTGCTCGAATCGTGTTCATATCTGGCGCATTTACCGATATCGTTTGTTGTATGCCTCTCAGCTTACTTTTGGCCAACTCACGTGCCGCCGCACCCGATTTCACCTCATCATCCTGTACGATCACCTGAAGTGTTCCATATTTGGCAATGTCCTTTTCCTCAAGTGCCATCACCTTGGAAGGAACCTCTTTCCCTGTTTCACTGGCCGCCGTAGCCAACACCTTTACTCTCGTGGCTGCGCCTTCCAACGTTCGGGATTGTGTCGTATCGGTCACTCTCTCCAAGACGTACACATCTTTGTTCGTGCCCAGTTCGTAAAGCTCTAAGCCGGAAGAAATCATACGTGGATGATATAGCTCCCCTCCCGCCTTGGCTGTCTCCCGCAGATCGCCCAGCATCATGGAGTAAATGGACTGTGTTCGGTATACAGCGCGCCCGAGCTGCTTTTTTGTGTCCGGCAAAGAAGCGATTTTCAGTTTCCAGTCCCTCGCATACTTCTGAAAACGCTGAGTAGCCGTCTGCTTGGCAGGAAGTAAATATTCATCCTCCGACTTGTCCAAATATACCGTACGGTCATATAGCGTCAGCGTCATACGCTTGAGTCCGTTGTTCGACGTTTCCACTTCCCAGATCACCGCTGGGGACAACAGAGGAACGTAGTCTTTTTTACCATAAGGAATCCCGCTAACCCGGATTGACATCCCTGGAGAAATAGTAGGCATATCGGACGTAACGACCAAATTGACCGTCCCCTGATAGGCGATTTGCTCTAGTGAATCTCTCAAATTAATGTTCTCCACAAGCGGCGACAGATCATATTTATGCTGTAAAATGACTTTATAGCTCATGATAGCACCAGCTTTTGCCCCGGTTTAATCGCATTCGGATTTTTCCCGATGATCTTTTTGTTAAGCTGATAAATACGACTCCATTGGGAGCTGTCTCCCAGCTCCACCTTGGCAATTTTGGACAAGGAATCTCCCGATTTAACCGTGTAAGTTTTCTTTTTTTCTTTCATATCCGTGCGAGGCTTTTTGTTGACTGTCGCAGACTTCAAGCTGGTGCCGGCTTTTTTGACTACTTTCATTTCACTCCAGGTTCGCAGTGACAAATCAAAATTCACATCCCCATATTCCCCGCCCCGAAAGGTTGAATTATGAGAAGCCACAATTACCGGCACATTCACAGCTGTCTCCGTAATGATAAAGCGTAGCGGGCTCTTGGATAACAAAAAGCCATTCAACGTGTTCATGGCCTCCTGCGGATCAGGGATATCTTCATATGTGCAATACGCTGGATTGTATTCTTTCGGAAAAAAAGAAGAGAAGGAGATTTCCTTCACCTTCTCTCCTTGCGGAAAATCAAACTCCCCGTAGGACAAGATCGTCGTTGTATCAAATCCTTTTTGTCGTGAAATCGTTACTTCCTCAGGATTTACTGGAAACTGAAACTTTTTCCCCTTACCATCCGTCAAACTAAACTCCATACTATTCACCTCCTACTCACACTAGGGCTCTCGCTGTCTTGTTATTATCCATAGCTTGACGGAATCCTGCTACGAAGCGTTTGCCTACTTCTGAAGCCAAAGCATCAAAATTAACACGTTCACCAACAGCCACCTGAATTGCTCCTGTTGGCATATTCACTTGCATGTTTGCTTTATTTCTATTTGTATTCTTTACTGAATGAACTGCTGCTGTTCTGTGTCTATCATTTGCACGATATGTTCTAGAACTTGCAACTAAAGTCCGAGAATATTTATTCGGAGTACTTTTTTTAGCAGCAGTTTTCTCTGTGCTCTGAATAAGCTCCCAGTTCAATTTCTCTGGAGAATCCAAGATCATTTGAAGAAAATCGCTTGTTTTTGATGTTGCTTTTTTAACTTTTTCTTTAAAAGGGTCAGCATTTTTCTGAACAAAGTTATTCAATTTATTAGAGAAATTTTTAGTCCCTTCACTAATATTGTTGATTTTCTCCTTGACCCCTTCACTGAGACCTGGAATACTATTTTTCAGATAATTCCCTGTAACATTAATCTTATTTTTAAGAGGCTCTCTCACGTTATTCAGTATTTTATTAGAAGCAGGTACTTTTCTTGATATTTTCTCGGTCAAGTTGTCAACTCCCCCCATCAGATTCCCCGTCTGATTACCGATGAAACTTTCGAGTTGTTTACTCCAATGATCAATTGTAGTAGGAGTAGCAGCCTTTATGTTGTTCACTTTTATAGCTACTTCATTATTAAAACCAATCATACCTTGTTTGAAGTCTTGTGTAGTCTGATCGATACTTTCCTTTAAAGATTTTGTCCAGCCTTTAAGATGCGTTTTGGCATACCAAACTTTCTCCATTCCTTTCTCCCCTAACGGCTCAAACAATTTTTCACCTATTTCTCCAAATATATAACCAAGGACAGGAGCTAACACAACTCCAGCATAGGGAACTTTTGAACCGACTTGCATACCAAAGGATTTCCCTAAAATATTTCCGGTTTTTCCTGCAACCAATTTCCCAATCAGTTTATATTTTTCTTCTCCCTTAGCATTTAGAATCTCACTTATATCAAAGCCTAAATCAGCAAACCCAATAGCTTTTCCTCCATATTTCGCTGCACCTTTTAATCCTGTTTTCAGCCAAGAAGGAGTACTGGAAAATATAGAAGCTGCTTGCGTGTATACAGTAGATGTTTTAATTTGATTTGCTACATCGTCGATCCAAGTTTTAGTATTCTTTAACCATGTAGGCATTGCAGCAACTTGTGACAGAGTAATGGCCCTGTAGGCTTTAACAGTTTTATTTAGTGATTCTACAAAGTCTTTCGGCTTATTAAAAAACTTAAAGAAGTTCATAAGATCCATAACAGGTTTTTTTATAACAATCTTCTGTTTTTCATTATTTTTACTCGCTGAACTTTGAGAAATTTGAGACTTACCAAGATTGCTGGATATTTTAGACCCTAAAGGTATGTTAGGGATTGCAACATTATTATTTTTTCCACTTTTCTGATTTTTTTGTTGGATACTAATTTTGTTTTGCTGTTCGATCAAGGAATGATTAAACCAATAGGAACCGCCATTCTTAGCGCAAGTTGTCATCTTACATTTCGAGCAATCCTTAGAACAGGAACATTTAACAGCAATCTTAATTCCAGATAAATTTCGGGTCAGGCGATTTATTTTATATAAACGTGAAGTTAAATTACTTAACGCATTAGAAAGTCGCTTAACTGACTCCGTAGTTTGGTCAATAACTATCTTTTGTCTTTGAAAACTATTAAGCCCAAAATTTCTTGCCCTCTTCTGGATACTCTCAAAGTATCGATCCATAGCTTTTAATTCTTTATTAACTCTACTTAAACTTCTTATATCCAAGATATCATCCACACCTACACCTCCTTTAACTACTACATATTATCTGCTAGAGCATCTAGTTCTTCTTCAGCAAACGCCAGCAGCAGCATGCGCTCACCGCGGGGAAGCCGCCAAAAGTCTCCGGGACGGAGGTGGTGCCGGACCCACAAGTGGTACAGCATCGTCGTCATTCCCCCGGAGCTGATTAGTTTTTTAGATCAGCAATCTCAACTCCAAATCCGGACAGTTCCAATACCTTATCCCCTACTGCATCCAGTTCACCCGCTAACAGCATACGGCGAACAGATTGTTCGCCACCGGACAGCTTCAAGCGGCTTGTAATCCGGGGATCGCCCCAACCGTTGAGGGACAGGCCCTTCACTTCCAGCTTTCCGGTAGCTTCCGAAATCAACAAGGCGTTGAACGTTTCGGTATCTACTTTTTCATCTACGGCACCCTTCACGGTTCGACGAATCGTGCAACGCTCACGAATGCTGTCCACCTTACTGGAGGTCAGGCCGTGCAGCACAATTTTCATATCGAGGCGCTTGATACGAACCGTTTCTTCCGGTAGTTTTTCAGCGGCTTCAAACAAACTGTCCAAAATTTGTTCTTCTGTCATATTCTCATTCAAGCTCATAAGTCATTCTCCCTTATTGTTTATTTCAGAATTTCACAAATTCTTATATGCATTTGGGGAACGAGACACCTGATAGTATCTCATTCCCCGTTCACCAATTTAGTTTGCTACAATCGGATCAAGCAACTCATAGCCTTCGAAGGTAAAAGTCGTTTCTTCTGGCACTTCTTCCCCTGCAGTCCAGTTGGCCAATTGAATTTTATCCGGCATGCAGCGAATCAAACGAACGCGTTCATGTCCAAAAGATTCGGGATCGTCCAGCTTGGAAATAATATCGAATTTTTCAAAACCGCGACGAATCATATCAGAAGTTACTTTGTAACCACTCATCGTCCCAGTACCTTTTTTAGCTCCATTTTTATGGACTTTCCACGTATTACCTACCAAATTCAGTTCTCTTTTATCAATTTCCACGCTAGCTTCCAGCTTGTTAATATGTGTCTGCCATACCCCATCAATATACGCCTGACCAAACGTACCTAAAATAACTCTTGAAGCATCCAACATTTCTTTTCCTCCTCAAAATAATTCATAATATAGTTCGGGATTTCACAAAATCCTCGTTGTTAAAAAGCTACTTTATTTCTGCTGATTGCATGCGAAATGCTTATACCCGTAAAATGCTTATTTATTGCACGTAAAATGTGCCGAACAGTTGCTCCATCACGTCGGTGAGCTTCACGTTCCATTGCAGGAACACTTGATCCGGCTCCGGTTTGATGACTGGCGCATCACCGTAGTAGGCTGGGTCGAGAATGACATCGTAGCCATCTGCCTCGATCACGTTGCTCAGCGACAGCTGTGCCAGGTATTCTTTGATCGCACCGATGAGTGCCAGACGACCTTCCACCGTGTTGTTGATTTTGCCAATGTAAGTCTCTTCGGCTGCACGCTGCAAGTCAGCGTTAATGGCATCCATAACACGGAGGGAACGGATTTTCTTCCATGCGTTGTTTTGTCCGGCAGACGGGTTCACCAAGCTGTTGATTCCACGCAGCGCTTTGACCTGACGGCCGTCGAAGAACAGGAGGAACACCCCGTTACGGACAGCCTGTTCCTGCTCGGAACGTGTCCAGCGGCGGGTTACATCCTCAAAAGGCGTAACCGCGTACGTTGCGGATTGGTTCAAACGTTGGCCTGCAATCAGCCCGGCTACATAGGCAGCCGTTTGGGCGGAGCTGTAGTCCGTACCTGCCAGGCGTACACCTGTACCCACATTCACGATGCCTTCATGGTTCAGCGCCAGGGAACGTGCAGAGGCCAAGCTGACAGCTGTTTTGGACACATCGTCTGCCGCAGAACCGCCGAATACAGCGATGACGCCTTTGCCTTCGCTCCGCACACGTTTGATCCAGGCAGCAAAGCTTTGCAGCAATGCCAGATCGGCTGCATAATCCAGGGCCAGCACATTAAATTCCTGTCCCTCAAGTGCTTCCTGCATCGCAATGTAATCGGCATTAACCAGCTTGCTATTGCCGCTATTGCCACCTGTCAGATGTACGCCGCTGACATCCGCTGGAATGCCGCCTTCGCCGACAACCTCAGCTTTTACCCATACGTTTTCGCTGTTTTCGTTCAGCGCTTTGGCAATCGAAGCAGCCGTACCGTCGCTGCCTTTGTACGTACCCAGCAGTTTGGTTCCTTCATAGAGGCGCACCTCACGAGCTTGCTCGTCACCCAAAGTCGGCTGTACCGTTACGGCAAAACCATTACCGCGGCTTCCTGTGTACAAAGCCTTCAAACGCAGCACGTCGGTCGGGGTCTCGCCACCGCTTTTCAGCGTTACAGACGCTTCAGCAGCCGTGTCATCTGCCAACCGGTAAGCGAGCAGTTTTTTCGGACCTCCCAGCAAAGCCAGATACAATGTGGAATATGCTGTCGCACCGTTCTCACTGTCGCCGGAGAAGATTTGGCTAATAGCCGTTTCACTGCCAACCTCTACAAACTCACGTACAGGGCCCCAATTTGCCTTGACGGGTACAACGACCGTACCACGTGATCCACCTTGAATCGCTGAAGCTGCTGCTGCCTGAAAATTCATATACAAACCCGGCAATACCGGTTTATTCGTGTTTTCCCATGTTCCGCCTGCCATAATTAATCCACCTTCGCTTTCATAAATTGTTCGATTTTAGTGTGTGCTTCTGCTACCGTAAACAGCTTGTCTTGTGCGCCAAAAAAGGCGCCTGCCAGCACTTCTTCTTTCACAGAAAACAATGATTCTGCGTGCTCCTTTAGTTCCTCCAGCGTGTAGCGTGGGCCACTCGCTTCCTGCCCGTCATGTACCGGGGCCTTTTCTTGGTTTTCCAAGGTCACTCGGACCACCTCATTTCAAAATAGGATGAATTTCCACTCTGCGAATCAATGCCGCTTCCTCAGCCGGACGCATACGCCGCTGTACCAGCGTCAGCCGAAGCTGACCGTCTAAAATGGCATCTGCCTGCAAATCGGCTGATGCTTCAGCCGTAGACATATAACGGCCCTTGTCCTGCTCCAGAGGAAGCTGGATTTGAGCGGCAAAGCCTTCGACCAGCGCGGAAGCTGCGCGATTCTCTTCGGTGGTATCCGGGGCGGTGATATGCCCGATGAACCGTTTGCGGAGCTCATACATGGAAGCTCCCGCCATCCGGGTTTCGCAGCCGCTCAGCCGCCATAATACCGCGTGGCTTCCCGGCTGTGCAGGCCATGCGTCGGCGTATACCGACCACGATTCGCCCAGTTGCTTCTGCGTCCAGCGGACCAGCGCTGCCAGCCATTCTTCTGGCTGTGCTGCACCAGGTGCTGGAGTAGCCGAACCGCCTTCCGTTTCAGGCACATACACGCCAAAACGCAGCGTTCTATAGGCCTTGCCCGTAACCGTGTCCAGCTTTTCAGCATCCCGCACGCCCAAATAGTGTGCGGTAAAAGCCGACGTGTCCTCACCTTTGCCTGTCACCGATGCCCGGTGCAGTCCGGCAATCAAGGCATTCGCCCATACATCGGCCTGCGCCAGCCCCGCTTGTCCTGCGTACAGCTTGATGCGGACAACCTGCCGGTAACCGGCCCAGGAAGACTTCCAGATTTCCTCGCCTAGCGCCATAACTGCATACGGCTCCTCTGCCGTCTGTGATGGGGGCTGAACATCGTATACACGCCCTTGCAGTGCTGGAATAATGTCAATGAGCTTTTGCTTAAAGGCTTGTCTCATCCTGTGGCATGCCACCCTTGCGTATCCTGCGCTCGCATGTTGTGACTGTTTAGCCAGGCTTTTTTCCACTTCCATGTTCTCATCCGGCGCAGTCTTGTACTCATACATTGCAGCATCCCTTGCTTAGGCAACACGACTCCTCCTTTCTATCAACGAATTCCCGGGAAGTGACAGAGACGATCACCGCATGAAAAAACCGGCCCTATTGGCCGGCTAACGTTTGACTGTGTGTGTCTTCGGTATGTCCTCTTGTCTTGATTCCCGATGATATAATCTTACACCCTTATAACGAATGCGTTGCCGGAGAACTGGACGATAAAAGTAGAGACTAGGGATGAAGTTAGGCGACATTTTGCGAACGTTTGTTCCTGTGTTTAAAAATGCGTTTAATCTGATTATTGATGCTGTACACAAAAAAATAACCGCCCTTTAAAAAGGCGGTTATTATATCGTTCAATTCAATGAATTATAAATATTTACAGTGTACCTAGTAATGGCTTCATCGTATTCTGGATACTCATATTTCAAACTGCTTGCCACAGCCTTAGCGTATGTTCTAAACAATGAATAACAAGTAAGTAAAGACTGCCACATTTCTTGATAGCCGTTCTCTGAGTAAGTCGATAGTAGGCTTTTCCAATCTTCATTAGGAAGATACTGATTTATAAATTTATAGTTTTTTCCTACACTAAAGGTGTACCCTTGCTCTGATCCAATCTTCCAAGCCATCATTCGCAACAAATTAGGTCGTGCAATCTCGTTCAAATGGTCAATAGCAAACAGGATTTCTTTTCTCGCCAATCCTTTTACGATATAAGTTGAAACCATCCAAAATTCATTACAGCAATCATCAAATTCCCTTGCAGTGGGCTTTTTAATCCAATATTGATGATCGTTTGCGATCACTTCCTCTTGGATCAGCACATCCTTGTCGAGCAGAACCTCAACTAAACCATCGCTATTCGTAAAATAATCCTCTACCTCGTTTATAGGGATCAGTGTCAGATCTAATTTGTTTCCATCCTCAAAAAGAATGATATATGAAAACCAGTTACCTAGTTCTGATGGAAAAAGCTCCATATCCTCGGGTTTTTGCATCATAAGCCTATCCCCAAACACGTTCAGCCATTGATCACTTTCCTTGAAAGAATCCATATCTGTTACAAAGTAAGAAATATCATAATCTTGAAATGAATCAGGAGGAACATTGAAGTTTGTACGTGATCCTTCCATCGTGACCAATCGTATTCTTTTATCGTTCATAGCAAACTTTACAAGCATATTCATCATTTCTGGTTCACTTCTCACTACATCCGTCCTCCGTTCCCATTTTAATTGAGACCTATGCTTCTTATTCACCTTTATGGTTCATACTCCTTGCTGTCTAAGTTAATAGAGCCACAGACTGTGATCCCTATGCATTTACCGAACCCAGTCTTCGATCCGCGCCCTTCTGCAAGCTTGCCAGATTCAAAACGCCTTGGTCTGCCAGCGCTAGCGCCATTTTATAAAAAGCACGCGTGCGAAGCTTCGTATACGTATCCTTGCTGACTGGTGGGTCCAACACATAATTATAAACCTTGTAATCGAACACATCGTCATCTTTTAAATAACGTTCACGGATGAGTAGCTGTTCACGTTCATTCAAGCGGCTCACTACAGCATCCACCATTTGGCAATAGGCCAAGCGGGCTGCAGGAGCATCTACATTATATACAGCAGTCCGGGCCGTTGGATCGCTTGTCACATTCGTGGGTCCGTTCGGGCGGTCCGTATAGCCAGCAGTAATAAAGCTTTCCCGATCCATAAAGGTTATTGTTTTATAAATCCGGTATTTCTCAAATACACCCTCCAATGCATTCTGCGTTTTGCGACGGTCTAATTCGGGTAAGTTATTTCTCATGAAAAGCAACACTCCTTATATTATGCCTTTTGACAATGATGTATTTTTAAATAAAAAACGTACTTGTTTACATTTTGTTCCCCTTTTGTTCGTATCTTGAGTATAACATAACATTATTTAGGATAGGTATCCATCGTGAAAAAAAGCAATATAGCCCCAAAAACAGGATATTCGCTCTACTTTTCTATGCCTTTTGGCATATTACGTGCTTTTACTATTTACCTAATGGTATAATAGAGCTGAATCTATGATTCTATTGCAGAAAGGAGCTCCATTGTGGAACAGCCAGCATTCGGAACCTACCTAAAACAGCAGCGTGAGCACAAGCAATTGAGCATCAACCAATTGGCAGATGCCGCAGGTATTAGTAATTCACAAATTTCCCGCATCGAAAATGGACTGCGTGGAGTTCCCAAACCCTCCACCCTCCGCAAAATAGCGGACGCGCTCAGCGTATCCTATACCGAAATGATGAAGGCCGCCGGATATTGGGCAGATGATGATTCTATAGAGCAAAATCCGCATGAGCTTTATCGTTCTACTGTACCAGAATGGGCAAACTCCAAAGACCGCCGGGATTTTAAAAAAATGCTGGAGGAAGACGACGAATTAATGTTTGATGGCATTCCGCTCGATGAAAAAGACCGTCAACGGATCAAGGACGTACTGACAGGCCTGTTCTGGGAAGCCAAGCAAATGAACAAACATAAAAAGCCCGCAGATCCCGGGGCGAGCAAAGATCAGGGATAGCAGGTGAACGCATGAACGAACTCATTCACAAACTTGTCCGAAAATACCGTACCAATTGCCCCTTCGATATTGCGAAAGCCCTAGGCATCCATATCCGATATTGCGATCTGGGTTCCACAACCAAAGGGTTGTATTATCACAAGCTGCGCAGAAGATTTATCGTCATTCACAACGGCCTTACACCAGAATGGGAACGGTTCGTCTGTGCGCATGAATTGGGACATGACCGACTGCATAAAGGCATTAGCCGCTTTTTTATGGAGGAACATTCCTACTTTTCTCCAGGAAAATTTGAACAACAGGCTAATCGCTTTGCTGTGCTGTTGCTGAGTGAAGGGAATCCGCCGCTCGCTGACGAAACATTGGATCACTATTTACCCCGGATCGGGCTGCCCAAAGAGACTGCCCTTTTTTTTGATCACAAAACAGAACAATAGTTCCTATTCTATGAGATGATTGTCTATTACTGCCTCTATAATATAGGTAACTAGACAGTGGATTTAACAACCGATATCTCAAAAAAATGTAGTGCTTTGATATAAAATAAGAGTTATTTTTACAATCATCTGATAAAATGTGGACGTAAGCGGTTTCTCTAATTCATTCATTTTATGGGAGGTTGAAGGAACAACATGAACTCATGGAAAAAACTCTCGTCGATCTTGACGACCGCCGTGCTTCTACTTGGTTGTCTCGGCACAGCAGCAGCGGACCCAGTTGCTAATGCGGGAACAGCAGGAACGGGAACAACACCGTCTCCAGTCAGCGGTAAACACATCACCATCCTACATACGAATGATACCCATGCCCACGTGGTCGCCAACGACAAGGAAATGGGCTTCGCCAAGCTGGCGGGCATTATCGATCAATATCGCGCCGCCAATCCTAATACATTACTGCTGGATGATGGGGATACCGTTCATGGAACGACCTTCGCTACTTTGGTCAATGGTGAAAGTATCGTAAAAGTAATTAATAAGCTGCGCTATGATGCAATGGTTCCCGGTAACCATGAGTTTAATTACGGCTGGAAGCATCTGGTTGAGCTGAGTAAAGAGATTCAGTTCCCTGTACTGAGCGCCAACATTAAGCAAACGGACGGAACACGTTTGTTCCAACCGTATACTATTAAAGAAGTGGATGGCGTTAAAATCGGTATTATCGGCCTAACTACGCCTGAAACGGCATATAAAACCAATCCTAAAAATGTGGAAGGCATTCAATTCACCGACCCTGCGGCTGAAGCCAAAGCGGCCGTAGACGAAATCCGCAGCAAAGTGGATGTTGTTGTTGCTCTGGGTCACCTAGGACAAGATGCGTCCAGCAAAGACACCAGCCTCAAGGTCGTGAAGGAAGTGCCTGGCATTGATATTTTCATCGACGGACACAGCCATACCGTGCTGGAAAAAGGCTTGTTCGGTGACAATGGCACGTTGATCGCTAGTGCAGGTGAATACACCAAGTATCTGGGTGTAGTGGATCTATGGGTAGACGGCGGTAAGGTTGTCCAAAAGCAAGCGAAGCTGATCGATTCGACTCAAGCTGCTGACGTTCAGCCCAACGCTGAAATTGCTGCATTAATCACCTCCATTCAGAAAGAACAAGAACCTATTCTTAAAGAGGTTGTAGCACAAACAAGTGTAGATCTGGAAGGAGCGCGCGAAAAGGTACGTGCGGGTGAAACCAATCTCGGCGACCTGCTCACCGATGCTATGCGTGACGTTTCGGGAGCAGACGTGGCTTTAACAAACGGTGGCGGCATCCGTGCTTCCATCAAAGCAGGCACGGTTACCAAGGGAGACATCATCACCGTACTGCCTTTCGGCAACCAAATCGTTACCCTGAAAGTGAAAGGCTCTGACCTTCAGGCCGCACTGGAAAATGGCGCAGCCTCATACCCGGAACCGAGCGGGGGCTTCCCACAAGTATCCGGCATCTCGTTCAAAATAGACACCTCAGCAGCCAAAGGCAGCCGTGTTCACTCCATCCTGATTGGTGGAAAGGCCCTTGATCCTGAGGCAACATACACACTGGCTACCAATGATTTTACTGCTGTAGGCGGTGACCAATATACGATGTTCGCTAAATACCCACAGGCAGGTATGTTCGGATCGCTGGATGAAGCGTTAATCCGCTATATGCAAAAAGTGGGCTCTGCTAGCCTGCAAGCACAAGCGGCCGGCCGTATTCAAGAAGCCAAGGCAGACGGAAAAACTTCTCTCCCTGCCACACAAGCTGTGCCGTCTGCTCCGACCACGACGCCAGCACCTCTGCAGGAGATACCGCAATCCGATTCCATAGCGGCTGCGAAACCAGCACCTGTGAAACCGGCACCTGCAAAGTCTCAAACTAGCAAGCCACAGCAGGTATCGACCACTGCACAAGCTGCAAATAGCCATGTGTATGTTGTGAAATCTGGGGATACACTGTATGACATTTCCCGCAAACACGGCACTACCTGGCAACAGCTTCAGCAGTTGAATAAGTTGAAGAATCCTCACCGCATTTATCCGGGGCAAAAGTTAGACCTCCCGGCCTAATTCAATAGCTAGCAACAGCAGCGTTCGGAATCCAGGTGTTTTCGGATGCTGCTATATGTTAGGAGTTTTTAGATATGCGATAGTCCAAGCCCATTTGGACATCGCATATTTTTTTTGAAAGCAAGCCTTTTAACCGCTGACAAGTTGTGAACCGAGAGGTATGATGGAGAAGAGTTATTCGGGCAGAGAACATTTGTCCCGGTATCCATCGGGATCAGTTATGTGTGTGGAAGGAGTCCTTTAAATGCAATACATTATTTATGATCTTGAATTTACCGTTAGCCGTAACGCCAGATATTCCTCCGAAATCATTGATATCGGTGCCGTCAAAGTTATTCATGGAGAAGATGGTCTATTCGTGGCGGATACGTTTCACAGTTTTGTGAGACCATCAAATCGGCCTGTAATCTCTACAGATACTGTTCAATTTACGGGTATTACTCAACGAGACATTGATGCCGCTCCACTCTTTCCTGAAGCTGTGAAGCAATTTATTGCCTGGCTAGGCACGGATTCGACCTATTATTTATGCGCATGGGGCCCGGATGACCGTCAGAAGCTGGTATCCCATTGTCGTACTCATCATGTAGATCTCGGTTGGATTCATAATACAAATGATATACAGAAGCAAATTTCCCGTCTGTTTAGTTCCAATGGAAAGTATCGTCAGTTGAGCCTGTCTCAGGCGTTGGAATTGTGCAACATTGAGTTTGACGGTCAACAGCATCGAGCACTGGATGATGCCGTGAATACTGCTCAGGTTTTCATGCACCATTTTGATCGTCTTACATTAGTTCATAATGCTGCCGATGATGAAGAAAGTCGCGGCTCAAAGCTCGTCTACTCTTCGCCAGAAGAAGAACAGGAGCAGTACAGTCCCTTCGGCAATCTCGCCAACCTGTTTAAGGACCGTTAAGCAGATAGCTCCCCGGCCCGTCCCGGGGGATCTTCCCCCCTGTTATTCTTGATTTCCAGCCTTCTTATCGAAGTAAAACGCCCCCCAGGTTCGCAGCATTTCTTGCATACGTTTGCGGTACCGTAAAGGTTCCAGAATCTCGGCTTCAGCTCCATAGGATGTGAGCCAATCCAGAAATTCACGGTCATGATTGACCGTCACCTCAAACAACAAACTTCCATCCGGCAAATCCTTGAGAAGAGGCTTGATGAACAGTTCCTCTTCTTTGACCCGATATACAGAATCGGCAGAAAAACGTACCACAAACCGAATATTTTGATTTCCTTTGGTCACCGACCAGGTACCTTTAAAAAACATTTCCATTTCAGATGTATTTTTTTGAAACGTATACGGCAAAATCCTCATATTCCGAAAGCGGCTGATCCGAAAGGTTCTCATGGCGGATTGCTTATGACAAAAACCAAGCATATAGAACCGCCGGTCTTGAGGAACCAAACAATAAGGATCTACTTGCACCAATGATACATCTTCATTTTGAGGCGAGCTGTATTCCGCTTCAATTGTCTGCTGCGTAAGACTCGCCAAAACAATCAGCCTGAGCAGATAGGGCTGGTTTTCCCGATCAAGTGTCGAGCCGAGCCGGATGATATTTTTCATTTCCTGCGCGAAGCTCGTCTGGTCCATCTTTTTTTTCTGACTAGAGGCCATCACTTTCTCATAAGCACTTTCAAAAGCTGGCGGTAAAAGAGGCTTTATCGTTTCCATCATCTCTCCCAGCTTGGTAAAAGCCTCTGCCTCTTCTTCTGTCCAATTCAGAGGATACAAAGCAAAATTGCTAATAAAAATGTACCCCTTGCCATGCCCCATATTCGCGATCGGAATATGCATAGCGCTTAGCGCCTCCATATCTCGGTATATGGTACGTTCTGATGTTTCACAACGTTCGGCAAGCTCTCTTGCCAATATCCCCGGATTTGCCTGAACAATAGTAATAATCCGCATTAAACGTATCAACCGATCAGTCAAGGAAGTCTCTCCTTTACAAAAAGATAGTAAATTAGACTCACTAATTTGCTCAAATAAACTAGCATAATTATCTATCTCAGCCTATCATTCTCCGTAAAATGAACATCTCCTATCGATATTTCCTTATTAAAAAAGACCTTAGAGCTATACGCTTTAAACGATACAAAAGGCCCACTCCATTTATTGCGTAGGGACAAAAGTAACTCGGCTTCCTCCAGATAGTCCATGTCTTCGCTTCTGGCTGCACATATAAGCAATTCATCTGCTTGTCTCGTAAGGATGAACGCTCCTCGCTCAGGCTCCCCTTTCTCGTACATACGCAATGCCTTTTTCACAATTGGGGACGTCTCATTCAGCTTTATGTATTTTTCCACCTTCGGGTTGGATGGCATGCTCAGCAAACCAAGATGATGCGTGTAATGGATATAGAGCTGGTCCGTCCGGATCAGCGTTCGCTTTTCCTGCGATGGCTTGCGCCAGCTCCACTCGATCATTCCAATCGTATGTCTTCCGGACGCGTGAGCAGGGATAGAAAACGTCAAAATAGCTTGTCTATATTTGCCCCGCCATACATCACCACAGTGAACAAACATGCAATCACCGTTTTCTGATTCTTTAAACCCGAGTCTCACCCCTTCAACTTTTAATAGATTTACCCCGTTTTCTGGATTGAACTGAAGTTGAAGGTCACATCCCGCTGCCTTCGGTATTAGGTTCCCTTTTCTTTTACGTATAGCTCCATAGCCCCATTCTATCAGTAGATTTACTTGTTTGGACCCATTCGCCGATATAGACTCTCTGTCCCATGTGTACGTTACATTGAGCATTGACTTCACCACTGGTAAATTCCCCCTAAAAGAACATGTAACTCTAAATTAACAGTGTTATCTGACACTATATTGTCAGGGAACATATGTTTGATTGTGAAAATTATACATGGTAATCTTTATGAAAGGGGACCTAATTCGCGAAATAACAATTTAATCCTTTCCAATTGCATAAATACGCAAAAATAGCCCGGCGTATGCCGGGCTACATGATAGTCTACTTCATATATTTAAACTTATGAAATTGAAGTTTCCGTTAAAGAAACATTCGTCTTTGTGCAAACATCGGATATAGGAGCAAAAGTAGTGCTGTCCACGATGAGCTCCTTTGATAATGGCTTTCCATTAACAGTAATTTTTAAAATGGTATAGTTTTGCTCTCTGTCGTTCATCTTTCAAAATCTCCTTCTATATCTATTTTTAATATATTTCAGCTCATATATTCCTCTTCAAGCCCTGATCAGGTGCGGGTTGTTCTTTACTCGTTTGTTGGGAAAACTGCCGGAATGTTGCCGCTTCCTTGATATACCCGTTTTAAGGTACACTTAAACTAATATATCGAGTTTTTTTGATCATCTTTTCCCGTATTTGTCGTCTGTATATTCTAAAACCTGCATCCAAATCATTATATTGTACGTAACCATGTGTTATGGGTAATGATCTGTAACATCTAACATCTTGGTTTATCAAAAGGGGGACATCTCTTGGCACGAGCAACTTGTCGCTTGGCTTTGTACCGCCGCATTGTCTGCGCTGCTATAGCACTTTTGTTTATTTTTGGGGTAACTCGTGTACCCGAAGTTCATGCTGCTTATTGGGATGATGTATATCAAGGCTTTGAGCAGTTTTCGCGGTTGCCCGGCGATGTGTACCAACTCAAGGAAAGCTACCGACAAACACAGGAAGATCTGGAAAAGGCCCGCACCAGCATTGAAACCTATCAGAAGCAGAACGCCCAACTGCTGGAGCAAAACCGCAAACTGAACGACACTGTTACAGAATTAAAAAATCTTCAAACCCAGCGCGATCAGGCTTCACACCGAAATAAAATGCTCATCATCACGGCTATCATTCTGCTGGCCGGTTATTTTATCGGTATCCGACTGTTGCGTTACGGGATGCGTCGACGTTCGGGAAGATACTAACTGCCTGAAAGGATGAAAGGTCTGAATGGACATACAAGCAGGACAACACCATGATGAAAGCGTCGGTTCAGTCGTAACGCTCGACCTGACTGAAGGGGAAAAGCTGCACGTTCTGCATCCGCAGCAAATTATCGCGTATCGCGGCCCCAGTGCAGGCCGTAGTGATAAGCTGATGAATATTAAAGGCATGTACCGCAAGCACAAACTGATTCAGGCCGATTTCACAGGGGCTTGCCGACTAATTGCCGCACTTCCTCCTGGCTTTAGTCTGAAGATGATCAAGCTTGAAGGAAGCGACGATCTGCTATACGATTTCCGCAACCTGTTCTGGTACAGCGCCGGCATCCAAATGCGTACCAAGCTACTAAGCATGAAAAACATGTTGTTTAGCCGTGATGTCATTAAAATGAAATTTGACGGTATAGGTTACATTGGTATTTTGACACAGGGATTGGTATGTCAAGAACAACTTCATCCCTCAGAGCCGATCTATGTCGATGCGAGCAGCGTCATAGCCTATCCAGAAAATGCCAAGCTGGAGTTAACCGTATACGGTAACCATCTGGCCAGCCAGCATATGAACTATCATTTTAAAATGACTGGACATGGTACTGTATTATTTCATGCCGGTGAGCATCATCGGCGGCTTCAGCAGGATATGAACGACGATGGCGTGATCAAACGACTTTTAAGGGAAATCATTCCGTTTGGTGGAGTGTTTATCAAATAGTCCTGCCATGCTATAATGGCAATGCTATTAATGAAGCTGTCTGTCCTCGTGGCAGATGCTAATGAAGAAAATCCATGCATAACGCATGGGAGAGGTTCGCGAACTCCCTCTATAAAAAACTAACGATGCTTTGTCCTCCGCATTTGAAAATGAACTTGCGGGGCAAGGCCTGTTTTTTGTTGAAGCCGGTTCAAGAACTCTCTTTCTTCCACGTGACAAGACGCTGTGTCTTACACCATTCCAAGAAGATCGAGAGGTTTTTTTATGTTTACAAACGAAAAAGCAGTCGTCGTATTCAGCGGCGGCCAAGACAGTACAACCTGTTTATTTTGGGCAAAAAAACATTTTGCCGAAGTAGAAACTGTGACGTTCGATTACGGTCAACGCCACAAGCAGGAAATCGAAGTTGCCGCCGGAATCGCCAGCGAGCTGGGTGTTCCGCAAACGGTACTGGATATGAGCCTGCTCAACCAACTTGCCCCGAATGCCCTCACACGCACCGACATTGACATTACTCAAGAGGAAGGCGAACTGCCTAGCACATTTGTTGACGGTCGTAATCTATTGTTCCTGAGCTTCGCAGCAGTTCTCGCCAAGCAAAAAGGAGCGCGCCATATCATTACAGGCGTTTGCGAGACAGATTTCAGCGGCTATCCCGATTGCCGGGATTCCTTTATTAAATCGCTGAACGTCACACTGAACCTTTCGATGGACTATCCCTTTGTGATTCATACCCCGCTCATGTGGTTGAACAAGGCCGAAACCTGGCAAATGGCCGATGAGCTGAAAGCTTTTGAATTTGTAAGAACCCGTACACTAACGTGCTATAACGGCATCATTGGCGATGGCTGTGGCGAATGTCCTGCTTGCAATCTCCGTCGTGCCGGACTCGAGCAGTATCTCGCAGTGCGCGGAGCTTCCTCCCAAGGAGTTGAAGGTCATGCGTGAGCCAGGTACCTTTCGCATTGTCGACAAGCTCCAGCAGTTCGGGACAGACATTGAGCGTTCTCAGCTGCGTTATCACCGCAAGCGTGTACTTGTTAGCAAACAATTTACGTTCGATGCAGCACACCATTTGCACTGTTACGAAGGCAAATGCAAAAATCTGCACGGACATACTTATATCGTCGTATTTGGCATAAGCGGAATACCGGGAGAAACAGGTCTAACGCTGGATTTTGGTGATATCAAAACAATCTGGAAAGAGCGAATTGAGCCTTTTCTGGATCACCGTTACTTGAATGAGACGCTTCCTCCAATGAATACAACGGCGGAAAATATGGTCGTCTGGATCTTTGAACAAATGGAGTCTGCCTTGACCTCGGATGCATACTGCAATCGTGTTGAAGGTGGACGTACCGAATTTGTAAGGTTGTTCGAGACACCTACCAGCTACGCCGAGTTCCGACGGGAGTGGATGTTCGATGAGTAATACCGTAAATGCTAATACCGTAACTACTCACCAACCTACGACAACTCTCGATAGGGCTAAAGCAGCCCCTATTCCTGTACTTGAGGTGTTTGGTCCCACCGTTCAGGGCGAAGGTATGGTCATTGGTCGTAAAACGATGTTTGTTCGTACCGCAGGCTGCGACTACCATTGCTCATGGTGCGACTCCGCCTTTACCTGGGACGGCAGCGCCAAGGATCAAATTCGACGTCTGAGTGCCACAGATATTTGGCAGGAACTAAAGTCCATCGGCGGCGAACGGTTCTCGCATGTGACCCTTTCCGGAGGCAATCCTGCCCTGCTGCCACAGCTTGGGGCGCTGATTACCCTGCTACGCAGTCAAGGCATTGCCACCGCTGTCGAAACACAAGGCTCCCGTTGGCAGGAATGGCTGTACGATATCGATGAAGTGACCTTATCCCCGAAGCCGCCCAGCTCTGGCATGACGACCAACTGGGAGGTGCTGGATGATATCGTAACCCGTCTATCAAACCAAAGGATGGCTGGAGCATGCAGCCTGAAGGTTGTCATCTTCAATGACACCGATCTCGCCTATGCCCGCACCATTCACGAGCGCTATCCACATATACCGTTGTTCCTCCAGACGGGTAATCCAGATGTGAACACGGAGAACACCGGACAGATTGCGGAGTCCCTGCTCCATCGTTATGAATGGCTTATCGACCGTGTCATGGACGATTCCCGACTAAACGATGTAAGAGTACTCCCACAGCTCCACACCCTCGTATGGGGCAACAAACGCGGCGTATAACGCGTATATGTAATATATTCCGTATGAGCTGTATGTGATACACAAGATACACCAAATTAGTCGAAGTGCACCCTCGACACCCAAAGCCATATAAAAAGAGAGAAACGCTCGTCCGCGAGGACGGGGTTTCACAATAAAATATCGCTCCTTAAATATAAGGAGCGAAATTCCATTTCTGCCCAACCCACATGTAAACGGGTAGGGACTTTATGGTGTTGACGGCGGTCAGCAGCGGAGCGGAGGATTTGAAGCTGGAGAAGCGTTAGCGATCGGAAGCTCAAATCCTTCGCGAAGCGTCGCCTAACCGAACCTCCCCACCATAACTCCCTCTCCCTTTTACCAAACTAAACCAACTTTAAGGAGCCTCACTCAACATGACCGGAAGAAAACCTGAAGAACTGACCGACGTTACCCTACTTGGCAATCAAGGCACACAATACACTTTTGCCTATGATCCCGCCATTCTCGAAAGCTTTGATAATAAACACCCGTACCGCGATTATTTTGTAAAATTCAATTGTCCAGAGTTCACCAGCCTGTGCCCGATCACAGGACAACCTGATTTTGCAACCATCTACATCAGCTACATTCCTGATATTAAAATGGTTGAAAGCAAGTCCCTTAAGCTGTACCTGTTCAGCTTCCGCAACCACGGTGATTTCCATGAAGACTGTGTCAATATCATCATGAATGACTTGATTAAGCTGATGGACCCTCGCTACATTGAAGTATGGGGCAAGTTCACGCCACGCGGCGGCATCTCGATCGACCCGTACACTAACTACGGCAAGCCGGGAACGAAATATGAGCAAATCGCAGAGCATCGTATGATGAACCATGATATGTATCCAGAGACGGTGGATAATCGTTAGGCTGATCCTCTCTGTGCACTTGCATACAAATAAACAAGGGGCTGTCCCAAAGGTCATAAAATGACTCAGGGACAGCCCCCATTTTCTAGTCTGTTGAAATCATCCATAAAAGGATTACGCTTGTGTCGTTTACACACTCAGATCAAATTTTGATTTTTTATATTCATAAGGGGTTTTACCCATAACTTCCTTAAAAGCTTTTCTAAACGATTTTTCGTTGGGAAAGCCCGCCTCGTAAGAAATTTCTGTAAGTGACTTATTCGTTGTTTCCAATAAATCGATTGCTTTTTCCAGACAAAGAATTTGCTTGTACTCCGTAAACGTCTGACCTGTATATTCATGAAACATTCTCGACAAATACGCCTCTGAATAGCCGCAGATTCGGGCTGTTTTCGCCAGACTAATATTTTCGGCGTAATGCTCTTTAATAAAATCCATGATCGTCTTTATCTTTCGCTGCTTTTCGCTAAATACCTCTGGCTGTATGTCTGCTGTCTGACTAAAATGATTAACGAGCAAATACTTAAGCTCAATAATTCGGCTTTGCTCTAAAATATAGTCATATTTCCCTTTGGAAATATGCAGGTTATATATATCCATAAATAACTCTCTTAATTTAGAAAGTATAGTATGTTCAACTTGTCTCTCTTGCGTGTTTAATTGGATGAATACTTGTTCATTGGCAAAAAAGGTAGCTGGAAATTGCAATACAACAACTTGGTTTTCCGTAATACTTTGGGTGGAGTGCGGTACATTGCTATTAATAAAAAGTGCATCCTTTTCCTTCAAAATGGTTATCTTTCCTTCATGCCACACTTTGAGGCTTCCACTTGTACAATAGATTAATTCCATATTGCTGTGAAAATGCATGGGGATGACTCTTTCTGTATCTGTCGATTGAAACATAAAGAGGTTAATCATTTTTCTTCTGTCTATTTCAATATGTTCATAAATTTTTTTCATACGACACCTCATCAACCAGCTATGAGTAATCAACAGTAATTTATATTCAGTCATATACTCTAATACTCATACTATACCGATAGTAAAATGCCTACACAAGCTGAAATCTCTTCAGCCGACTAAGACAAAAAAAGGCAGTTCTTCTCGCAAACGGAGAATGAACAGCCTTTCCTTGCCTGTTTGTAGCTCTGCAGGTGAAAGATAAAAAATATCGTTTTAATGATTGATTATGGCTCCACATTCCTGCAGCTGATAAATCTCAATTTCTCCTTCATTATCTCCTGCATCAAGCATCACACTGCGCTGTTCCGTATCTTCCAAGAAATAACGCAGAGAAAATACTTCCTCGCCTTCGTTCACAAAAATCTCCAGACTTGAGCTTTCTATAAATATTTGCATGTCTACAAGTTGATTGGCTAATGTTGCTTTTCTGTACTCCCTCTGGTTCGTCAACCAGTTGGTTCTCCATACGGTTAAACTGTTTTCTTCTGAATCATAGTCAATTTCCACAGCATTTCTCACTATCATTTTGAAGTTCTCTGTAAGCTTCGAAAAATGAACAATACATTCCACCTGCAAGGAAGGCAGCATCCAAACCCCATTTTTGTGAATGTTCTCCTTAGAATGCACACCATCCAATCTTAACAACTGTAATTCCGATAATGGTTTCTGGTATAGCACACCGTTAGACAACACTATTTCTCTAGGAAGGGTCAGCGCATGAATCCAGCCTTCCTGAATGGTTGGAACAGCCCTCTCTGCTTCTTCATTCATGGCACTCATCCATCCGAACATAATGGTTCTATCATTCACCTTAAATGATTGTGGCGCGTAGAAATCAAACCCCCGATCAAGCTCTTTGAAATGGGCAAGATTCCCGCTAAATTTTCCTGTATCCATGAATTTCCCAACAATATATCCCGATTGGTTAGGGTTTCTATAATATTCGCCTGCTTCCGGTAAACCCTGAGGAGAGAAGACAAAAATATCATTTTCCGCAAATTGAAGTAGATCAGGACATTCCCACATATATCCGAACTCATGATCATGATCCAAAAATGATCCTTGGTATTCCCAATCAGACAAATCTGCAGATTTGTAGATAAGCGTTTCTCCAGTCAGGTCCTCTCTTTGAGCGCCCAAGATCAGCCACCAGCTCCCGTTCCGATCTCTCCATACTTTCGGATCTCGGACATGTCTGGTATAGCCTTTGGGATGTTCGAACAAAGGGCCCATTTTCTGAAAATGCTCCCCATCCTCCGAAATGGCTGCGCATTGATAGCTTTCCTTGACTCCATCATTTCTGATTACATTTCCTGTGTAAAACAGATACAGCTTTTCATCATGAACTATAGCGCCTCCAGAATAAATGCCATCCTTGTCATACCATTCCGAAGGCTCCAGTGCTACACCTTTTCTTTGCCAATGCACCAGATCGCTCGAAACAACATGGCCCCAGCATTTATTTCGATGTTCGGTTCCTTGGGGGTTCCACTGATAGAAGACATGATATTGTTGATTGAAAAAGGCAAGTCCATTAGGATCATTTAATAGCCCGTAAGGAGGAATAATATGATATTTAAGATGATAAGCGTCGCTTTTATTCATGTTTATCCTCCGGTAACAAAGTAAAACTAAAGCTTAGCAAAATGTCTTGTGAGCTTGAACCGATATAAACCTCAAATTCGCCTGGCTCACTCTTATACTCCATTTCACGTCCATAAAATTTAAGCATGTCCTCATCCACTGAAAATTCCACAATTGTAGTCTCGCCGCTTTGTAAAAATACTTTTTTAAAGTCTTTTAATTCTTTAACGGGTCTTGCAACACTTGCAAATTTATCGCGAATATATAATTGAATCGTTTCTTTCCCAGCATACGTTCCAGTATTGGATACAGAAATACGGATATCCACTGACTCATTTGTTTTCATTTCCTTTTGGCTGACGGTTAACAGACTGTATTCAAATGAGGTATAGGATAGGCCATAGCCAAACGGATACAAGGGTTCGTTCACTTCATCTATATATCGGGACGCAAAGCGATAAGAGCCATTTTCCTTTAAATTCGGTCTTCCTGTATTCAGCTCATTGTAGTATACCGGAATTTGTCCGACGCTACGTGGAAAGGTCATCGCTAATTTCCCAGACGGATTTACTTCCCCATACAGTATATTGGCCAGCGCTTCTCCGCCCATCGTTCCCGGATACCAGGCCTGAACAATGGCGTCCACTTTTCCAGCAACATCGGTAAGGATCAAAGGTCTTCCACTATATACGATCAGAACAATCCTTTTGCCCAATAAGCTTAATTCATGAAGTAGTCTCAATTGCGGCTCTGGAAGCGTCGGATTCGTTCGTGATCCACCTTCTCCGCTCTGATAAATACTTTCTCCCAAGGCAAGGACTATGACTTCTGCTTCATTTGCATTCCTAATGGCTTCTTGCAGTAGAACTTCCTCGGAACCTGTTTCAACAGCCAGCTTGTCCGCATATTTATCGAACGTTTCCCTTGCATCAGGAGGTAGCAGATAACTTCCTCTGCATACCGAGAGATTGTCGGAGCCAACAAGCTGTAACAACCCTGTTTTCAAATTTATAGTGTCTGTCTGCTCTCCCTTAATCGCCCACATGCCCAAGGTAGAATTTTCTTCTGCATAGGGACCCATTAAAGCTACCTTCGTTTCCTTTGACAACGGCAATACATTATTTTCATTTTTCAGCAGCACAACGGATTCTTCTGCCAAGGACAGTGCCGCTTGTTTATGTTCGTCTGACAGAATACTGCTTGTTGAACGTTTAACGATTTCCTGTAATCCGCGGTATGGGTCCTCGAACAGCCCCAAATCATTTTTCAGCTTTAAGACACGATATACAGCTTCATTCAGAAGCTCCAGCATATAGCTATTATCAGATATTACATCTTTCAATTGATTAGCGTACACTGCCGTCTTCATATCCACATCTACACCTGCCAACAATGCCAGCCTAGCGGCGGAAGCCTCGTCTTCGGCATAACCATGCATGATTAACTCTTCAATAGCGGCGTAATCCGAGATCAATACACCGTCAAAATTCATTTCCTGTCTTAGTACATCACGGTTAAGCCACTCGTTTCCAGTCGCAGGGATACCATTCAACGTATTAAAAGCCGTCATGACAAGCTTGGCACCCGCTTCTATTGCAGCTTGATATCCAGGCAAATAATATTCTCGCAATGCATGCTCCGATAGATCCACGGCATTGTATTCACGTCCGGCGACAGGCGCTCCATAAGCAGCAAAATGTTTGACGCAAGCGGCAATTTTATTGGCTGGCACGGCTGTGCTTTCCAAGTTGCTGCCCTGGATTCCCAGAACTACGCTCTGGGCATATTTCTTTGCCAACAATGTATCCTCTCCGGGCGATTCCATCACCCGCCCCCAGCGAGGATCTCTAACCATATCTACCATAGGGGAAAAGGTTACATGAATGCCTTCATCGTAGCATTCCTGAGCAGCAATCGAAGCCGCATTCTCTATCTCCTCATAGTTCCAACTACATGCTTGAGCAATCGGAATCGGAAAAATGGTTCGGTATCCGTAGATAATATCTGCCATGAATAACAGCGGAATTTTATGAACCGATTTTTCCAAATAATCGGTTTGCAACCGGATTATTTTTTCCGGGTTGGTGATGTTTAATATGAAGCCCGTATTATAAATATTATAATCCGTATTTAGCCCTAGTTTTTTCAAAGGGCCCGTCACAACCGTATCCATGTCACCTTCAAAAAAATCACCGGTTAGTTGGATGAGCTGGCCGATTTTCTCTTCTATTGATAGGCTGTTCAATTTTTCAAGCAATGTTTTGTTGTCCATGATTTTCTCCACTAAATTTTATTTGTTCTCTATTTTTTCTTTAAATCCAAAGATCCACGTCAACGCAAATGCTACACCAAAACCGATTACACAAACTAAAGCATACAGAAAAATTTGATTATTCAGATACAATAACAAACCAGGTATAGCTGTAATCGACATACCTGTTGCTTGAACATTAAAGATACGTGCGAAGAATCCTCCAACCGCTCCCCCAATCAAGCCCATCACGAATGGTTTGCCATATCGAATGTTCACCCCAAAAATAGCGGGTTCTGTAATGCCGAGCAGTGCAGACACGGCAGACGGGTAGGCAATAGATTTGGTTTTTAATCTTTTGGATTTCAAGCCGACAGCTAACGCCGCACCCGCTTGTGCACAAATAGATGCCGAACTGATCGGGTTAACCATATTCCAGCCGCCATCCACCAGCATCTGTATTTCGATCAGGTTCAACGCATGGTGCAGTCCGGTAACGACAATAATCTGATTAATGCCTCCATAAATAAATCCGCCAATGCCAAACGGCAACTTCAAAATAGCTGTAACTGCCGATAATATTAAAACCTCTACTTCATGGAAGATGGGACCAATCACGAACAAGCCCAGTACCAGTGTGAGCAATAATGTCAGAAACGGTGTCAAAATCAAGTCCAGTGCTTCGGGAACGGATTTCCTGATTCTCTTCTCCATCATCGCTCCCACGATCCCTATAATGAACGCCGGCAGAACTGAACCCTGATAGCCTGCGATTTTGATGAAGCCCAAAAATAAAAGAGGTTCCTTCACATGTTGAGCGACATCCCAGGATGTAGGTAAAGAAGGACTTACCAGCATGAGTCCGAGCAATATCCCCAAGATCGGCGACCCGCCAAATACTCTGAACGCTGACCAGCATACCAGCACAGGCAAAAAGGCAAACGCGGTATCGGTCAGTATTTGTGTAAATAATATGAAATTCGCAGAAATATCATCCGGTGTAAGTCCAAATAACTGAAGCAGTGCAGGCTGAGTTACCAAGCCCCTAACTCCCATAAACAATCCGGTAGCTACCAATGCTGGGATAATGGGAACAAATACATCTCCGAAAACCCGGATCATTCTTTTGAAAAAGTTGTCATCTTGTGTTGAGGCCTTCTCTTTCAGCTCTGCCTTTGATGTAGCAGATACGTTCTGGCCGACCATTGCTTCGTAAACCTTGTTCACGGTACCGGTTCCAAAAATAATTTGATATTGTCCGGAGGTAAAAAACACCCCTTTTGCCTTATCAATATTCTCAATAAATTCATCATCAATAATGTCCCTGTCTTTTACAATCAATCTCAACCGTGTAGCACAATGTGCCATAGAAATAATATTGTCTTCTCCGCCAAGCCCTTTAATGACATCCTGGGCTATTTTAACGTATTCTTTCTCAAGACTCATCAGTCTTCTTCCTTTCCTCTGTTCCTCTTAGTTAGTCTGTACCTTTAAAACTTGGACTAATATGCTTCTTAAGAATAACATGACTGCGCTTTCAAACAGCGCGATTATTTTACTACATTAAGGTCAAATTTTGACCTCTTTATACCCTTGGCTATAAATAACTCTGAGAAATGGACTTTTTACGGGAACAAAAAATGCACCTTAAGAATGGGCACTGGATAACTTCATGGTTTATCCGGTGTATTCCAAAGGTGCACCTTAAATTGTCCTATTTGGTTACTTCGTGACTTTTAACTGAACACTATTGGCTGTATAGACAACCTTCACTTTATAATTGCTTGGTAGACCTGCTGCTTCAATGGAAGAGAATGCCCCATTGCGTTTACCGTAGGTTAAAATGGTGGCACCGCTAGCTGGTACATATTTGTTAGAAAAATTCAGGCGTAATTTCCCGTTAAGTTGTGCTGTTCCCTTAATTTTAAGTACGTCATTTTTACTGCCTAGGTTGAGTTCAAGTTTTCCCTTGGCAGTTTGTTTGTAATTCCCGCCAACAATCAGCTTTCCAGAATTGTTTTTAAGAAGAGTTCCCCCGTTATTCGTAACTGCACCACTTCCGAAAGCTGCCTCCGAATTACCTTCGAGTATGCCTTGATCGATCTGTGTACCGCCGGAATAAACATTGCTACCCATAAGCTTCAACGTACCTGTTCCCTTTTTAGTCAACTTTCCAACACCGGAAATATTGTTGCGCCAGCGATCCAATGCGTTGAAACCACCTTTGGAGGCGTCCATATTTACTGTAACATTATTGACGAAAGCACCATAGCCATCCGCGGCGGAAAACAGGTTCAATCGGCCCCATCCTTCGGCATCGTCAAGCACAGGATAGCCGGAAGGAATCCCCGTGGTAGCCAATACCCAACGGCGTTGTGTGCTGTCAAGGTAAGGTAGGCGTGTCTCCAACAGCACCTCCGCTCCCTTAGGCACTGTCATTGGCTTCGTCGTTGGATTAATCGGGCTGAATCCGTACGTTAATCGTTGATTATAATTTTTCTTGTTTGTAGCATAGTTGCTGAAACGATCTAGGGCTGTACCTTTTTGGGACAGCAATTGTTCATGAGCATCCTGATGAGCTGCTTTCTTCAAGCTGCTATTGGCTGGATCAGACAGGATGGACGCAGCCATCGCTGTTGCCATGACACGTCCTCCCATGACATCAAGTGGTGAATGCATACCAGCAACAACACGATTATTGCCCAGCTCCGAAGCTCGTGTCAGTAATTCCTGATAACGCTCCGGCATGGCATAGGCCATGGCAATAGAACTGAGATACGCAGCATTGGTATGACCGCTAGGAAAGCCGCCATCATTAGTAGCATCAGATTTGAGAGCGGGGATCAGACTTGGAACAACTACTGAATTATCACTCCAGCGAAACGGACGAGGATAACTAAAGTAAGACTTAGCCGGGTTCGTCGTAGAGTAGTCCCCGCGCAAGGTATTGACCAAATTCACGACGTTGCCGAGACTGGAACTTGTATCCCCTGCGTTTGTTCCCTCATCTTCATATTTTTTAGTTGTAGCATCGGCCGGGACGTCGTTGATTGTTGTCGTGGCGCCTGCCTTCTTTCGATATACATCAGTGAGCGAACCCAGACCGTCGATTACACTGTAGCTCTGATTTCGACGATCATCCAAATAAGCCGCATCGGCCTCACTGGAAGTGCGACGGGCAGCGATATCAATTACTTTTTGAATATTAGCATCCAGTACATTGCTGTTTAGCTTGGTGCCCGTGTCCCAGGTAGCGCCGGGAGTCCAAAGCCTATTAAATTCAGAGAGCAGCCCGAGAGTCGGATTGGAGCTTTCCGTCTTATTAGCAGCACTATTATTTTTATAATGATCTACAAAATATCCCCATGACGGTTCTGTTGGAGTTACTGTCGTTGGCAGCGTGGCCGCACTCGCATAACTTCCACCTAGAGAACCTAGAAGTAAAGGTAGAGATAATAATGCCACTGATAGTGGTTTTCTTAGCAATTTCATTCTCAAATCAGATCCTCTCTTGTCTTGTGCTCTTCGTACTGCTTCTACGTAGCTATTGTCTATACAACAAGTTGTATGACATAAAGAATCATATCTTAAGTTTGTTAAATAAAGAGCTTAGTTTTGTTAAATTCTTCTTGTTTATTTATATGTAAAAGGAATATCAGCAACATTCAACATAGAAATAGTTTTATGGTGTTTGTAATACTTTCACCATGTTGATGTGTCCTTATGATCAATATAGTTGGAGCAGTAGAGCATAAAATTTAATTAAGGTAGGTTGTCTTATGAACGAGGAAACTATTGCTTTCAAGTGTGGAGCGTGTCAACAGGTACCAGATAAACCCCTATTAGAAAACAAAGATTTTGAGATTGTAGCCATCGAAGATACTATGGACTGGGCAGATTTCAAACATGATACTCCAGATCTAAATAGTGAGATATGGGAAAGAGCATTGAACCCCCCGGCAGAAGGTGACTTAAAAAAAGTACAAGTATATTTTCCTTTTCATATGTCCGTTGGAGAAACTTTTTGGACTTTATTCAGACCTGACCTGCTTATTCACATTTTAATGGTTGGGAAGAACAACCTGATGAGATCAGCTTCTCTGCGTTTATTAAATGTAGATTTGAAGACATCATATCCAAAAATGAAAAAAGAGCTTGGATCCATGTCAGAGTGGAGCAAGTCCTTTTTTTGAAAAATGTATGTAATGAAATGCCGCCCCGTGATGGAACAGGATATTTGGATTCATTTCATATGTTTGGAGAGGCTCAGCTGTTTCAATACAAGGATTGGATTCTTCTTGATGCAAACGCACAAAGTAATCTTGGGATTTGGGCATTAATTAAAAGAGTTAAGGATGATAACCATTTAGTAGCATATGGCGAATGGGAATTTCATTCCAATATAGTCTACTGTGGAAATCTAATAATCCCTGAAGACGAGTTGAACCCATTTATGCATGTTAGAGATTAAAATGATAAGTAAAGGATATCTTATACAGATACAATGCACTCAGTGCAAGATAATCTATTGTGAATTAGAGGATCGAGTAATAAAGAGTATCCAGCAGAATGGGCAAGCAGCGATGAGTAAAGGGGGACTTTATCCCACTTTCAGCCATTTGCTGCAAACGGATTGCTTCCTATATCTTAAAATATACATACATATCCGGAGGTTGCCATGACTACTAAATCTGCTACAAAAAAAGAAACGGGCCAATCGCTCCCCCTCCAGGGGCCGCAAGCGAAAGGCACCGTTTTTGCGATTCTGATTGCGATCAGTTTCGTCCATCTGTTCAATGACTCGATTCAATCGGTCATTCCAGCGATCTTTCCGATCTTGAAGGAATCTATGAGCCTGAGCTACACGCAGATCGGCTGGATTTCATTCGCCATCAACTTTACAGCTTCAATTATGCAGCCTGTAATTGGCTTGTTTTCGGACAAACGGCCTACGCCCGCTATCCTTCCTATCGGTATGGGCTTTACGCTCACTGGTATGCTGCTGCTCGCCTATGCAGCCGATTATAAAGCGGTGCTAATCGCAGTCATCTTCGTGGGTTTAGGCTCAGCTGCCTTTCACCCCGAAGGCTCGCGTGTATCCCATATGGCGGCAGGATCACGCCGGGGATTGGCACAATCCATTTTCCAGGTCGGCGGCAATGCAGGTCAATCGCTGGCACCGATGCTCACAAGCTGGATTTTTATCCCGTTGGGGCAGTTTGGCGCTATCTGGTTCACAGGCATTGCGGCAGCCGGAATTGTAGTGCAATCATTCATTGCCCGCTGGTACGGTAACGTCCTGCGTACAGAAGGCATTGCACGCAAAAAAACGGCGACACGCCGCATGAAACCCGAAGTGCGCAGCCGTATTATGTTTGCCATGATTGTCCTCATTCTGCTGGTATTTGTTCGTTCGTGGTATTCGACCTCGATCGGCAGTTACTATTCGTTTTACCTGATGGAAGTATTTAAAATGCCATTGGCTGACGCACAGCTGTACATTTTCCTGTTCCTCGGAGCTGGAGCGCTGGGCACCTTTTTTGGCGGCCCGCTGGCAGACCGTTTTGGTAAACGCAATATGATTTTTCTGTCCATGGTATTAGCTGCACCGCTGGCGCTGCTATTGCCTTATGCCAACCAATTCTGGACGGCGATCCTGCTGGCGATTATCGGATTTATTATGTTGTCCAGCTTTTCGGTCACAGTCGTATATGCACAGATGCTCGTGCCTGGCAAAATCGGGACGGTGTCCGGTCTCATTACAGGCCTGGCTTTTGGTCTGGGCGGTGTGGGCGCACTCGTGCTCGGCAATTGGATCGACAAAGTAGGCATCACCAACATCATGTTCCTGTGCGGCTTTTTGCCACTGCTCGGCATTTTAACCTTCTTACTTCCTACAGACAAAACCCTGAATCGCTGGGCGGAAGAAAATGGAGTCGAAGTGTAACAGGCAACCGTGTGGCGGCCATCATTGGCCGCTGCACACCTTCATAAACAACTAACTCAAGCTACATTCCTCATTTCTACCCCATTCTTCATCTCTCCTCTATTCCTTACTTCTACTCCAACCCATTCTCTACTTCTGCTAAACGCTTTAAAATACGACGCTTCCGATACAGCATTTTCCCCGCTTCAGCTACGTCACTAATCGCACTGCGATTGGCAATGGAGCCAAACAAAATGCCTGCAATCGGGACCATTTGCAGCAGCTTTTTCCATCCAAACTGATCGCGATAGGTGTTAATGACCTCTTTCCATCCCTGCATCTGGGAAAAAACCTGTGCCTGACGTGAAGGATCATCGAACAAGGCCAGTTCCTCTAATACAGCCTTTTTACCCACAATATCGGATGAAGCAAATTGCATACATTTAATAATAAAAATGCGTTCCTGCTTATCATGGGGGTTAAAGCCATAGCACAAAGCGATTTCCTGAAGCACCTTGAGTGACAAGCCGAGCAAAATAGGGATATCCGCCGCAATTGTAAATACACCGCCAATCCCCGTGGTTGCTCCCTGAGCGGTGGCAAAGGTAATGCGTCCCGACGTCATATCGTCCGCAGTCTGATCCATGATCGTTAGTGGGAGCTCTGCCGCCTGCTTCAAATCCCACGTGGATTCCTCACTATGCTCCGCATCTGCATTTTCCCCGGCACGGAGCTGATCCTCCGGATCCGAGGCGAAATCTGCACCATTTTGCTGAATTATATATTCACGGGCCGTCTTGTTTAACTTGCTCAGAACTGTTTCTTCTTTCACCAAATATTTGCCGCCATTCTGAATGAAGCTGCCCATCTCATTAAGCAGTTGCTCCAGCTTGTCTTTAATGATTTTGGGCGTCAGTCGATCCAGCAGCATAAAGGGCCATCTGCCGATTTTTTCCCAGAAAAAAATATCCTTCTGCTCCTTCTCCCACTTCTCAATATGCTTCAGCTCTTGGTGCAATACATCCTGACTTTCCCGATATTCTATAAGCTGCTTCATAAGCGTAGACGTCTCCTTTTGACTATGCTAGTTTATGTATGGATAATACGTAAGTAAGGCGAGTTCAGGTTTCTTTTTTTAGCAACGAGATGTATAGTAAGTTGAAATTTGTACAGATCGGAGTGTAATGATGAATAATGTAGAGCTTGTCCCTTACCATTGTGAGCATGATGCTATTTTACATACCTTTTATTTGCCTGAGGTGCAGAAGCAATTTACTGGAATGCCAGCTGAAATGCTGGCACTAGCCAAGGAAGACCCACACCGCCATCCCGTCGTCATTACGGCTACTGGAAGGCCGGTTGGATTTTTCATTTTATACGATGGAGATGAATTAGCAGACTATACGAATACTTCTGAGGCACTGTTGCTACGTGCGTTTTCTATTCATTATGCAGATCAGGGACAAGGGTTCGCTAAACAAGGGCTGCTTCTGCTACCACAGTTCATCTCTAGACACTTTCCACATATTCGCGAGATTGTACTGGGCGTCAATGCCCGTAATCAAGCTGCCCAAAATCTGTATCTCAAATGCGGCTTTATCAATGAAGGTAACACTAAAATGGGACAACACGGCTTACAGCATATTTTTAAAATGAGCCTATAACGCTGACTTCAATTGCCCTCGTAAACAAAAGCTTTCGGCACAAATGCCGAAAGCTTTTACTATTAAATTTCACCAATGGAAAAGCTCAATTTGTAGTTACCAAACTTCGTAAGTTCATCCAGCATGGTATTTAACTCTGACTGTGATGACATGCGCACCCGCATCCAATAACAGCCTTCCCCACTTACCCGATGGATTTCGACAATAGAGGGATGCTCCCGTGCAAAAGTCTGAAAAGCACTGTGAGTCGTTCCTGAATTTAAAAATACCGTAATAAAGGCATGAATCGTCTGCCCAATTTTCTCCGGGTTCCAGCGCAGTGTATAGCCTTCAATAATACCTGCATCCTGCATTTTTCGAACACGTGTCCCTACTGCTTGGCCTGTCAAATGAACAAGCTGACCAATCTCCTTGTGCGTTAAAGAGCTGTCTTCAATTAAATGATGAAGAATGCGCAGGTCGGTGTCATCAGGTACGAATAGTTCCATAGTTATTTTTCCTTTCATGATGAAACGAGAATGCTGGTTTTCCTTTCAGCAGGCCGTAGCCTGCATCTTCTTGCGTCAGATATGATTGTAGCAGAAACAAAGAACGGCCGAAAATACACTCGGTCAAAAAACATTTACGATTAAAGGAGCTTCTATATATGAAAATCACACTAATCCGCAACGCAACCTTATGGATCGAATACGCTGGAGTAAAATTTCTGATTGATCCGATGCTGAGTGATGCTGGCCTAAATCCACCAGTTCCCAATACGGAAAACACTTTCCGCAATCCGCTGGTTCCCTTGCCACCACAATGGCAGACGCTTGGACAGCCTGACGTGGTCATCGTCACGCATTTGCATCCAGACCATTGGGACCCGGCGGCAGTACGCTGGCTGGACAAACAAATTCCTGTCTTCTGCCAGCCCGGAAATGAAGAACAAATCATGGCTGACGGTTTTACACAGGTTACTCCGATTTCGGTGGCTGGCTCAGTCGGGAAAATCGAGATTACCCGTACAACCGGGCATCACGGTACCGGAGAAATCGGGGAACAGATGGGAGCCGTATCTGGCTTTGTATTTCAGGCTCCAGGTGAGCCTGTCGTCTATGTGGCCGGGGATACCATTTGGTGCAGTGAAGTCGCGGAAGCACTGGATAAATTCCGCCCTGACTGGACGATCGTGAACGCTGGAGGAGCGCGGTTTACGGTGGGTGATCCCATTATTATGACTGCCCAAGATGTAACGGCTGTTGCACAGCATGCCCCTTACACACAAGTCGTTGCTGTCCATATGGAAGCAATCAACCATTGTGTACTGACTCGCTCCGAGCTTACGGAACATATCAATCGTGAAGGTCTGGAGAAGCGTGTCCATATTCCGGCAGATGGAGCAACGATTTCGGCATAAGGTGATAACTCCCGATTCACCGTTTGCGCCTATTTCGAATATATTGGATTTCAAAACGCCTAAAAGAAGGGATTATTAAATGAATTGCCAATATCAATATCCTTATTATGGTAAAGAAACCCAATGTAAAGAAGTTCCGATTGCTTTTCCTCCCCAGCATCAATATAGACAGCCGGGGTTGGAATACCTGGTGGTTCCACGCCCTATATTTGATAATCCAAAGTATATCGGCACGGGAAAGCTTCAGGATCGGGTGGCTATTATTAGCGGCGGGGACAGCGGCATTGGTCGCGCGGTTGCAGTGGCTTTTGCCAAGGAAGGAGCCGATGTGGTCATTGCCTATCTCGATGAGCATCGAGATGCTATGGAAACCCGTGATGTCATTCACAGGCTTGGCCGACGTTGTTTGTTAATTCCGGGTGATCTAAGGCTAAGAAGCAACTGCTGTCTGGTTGTTCAAAAAACGATGGAAACCTTCGGTCGTATTGATATCCTCATTAATAATATGGGTGTTCAGTTTGTGCGCGAATCGTATCTGGATATCAGTGAACAGCAGCTTCGTGACACGTTTGACACGAATATTATTTCGTTCTTCCATATGACTACAGAAGCCTTGCCGTATATGCGGGCTGGGGCCAGCATCGTCAATACGGCATCGGTTACAGCCTATGTTGGGCAAAAGAATCTGATTGACTATTCAGCTACCAAAGGAGCCATTGTCAGCTTCACGCGTGCTTTGGCTAATAATCTGGTCGATCAAGGTATTCGCGTGAATGCCATTGCTCCCGGTCCGATCTGGACTCCGCTGAATCCGGCCACACAGTCGCCTGAAGTCATTCGTACCTTTGGCAGCAATACGCCGATGAAGCGGGCCGGGCAGCCTTATGAATTGGCTCCTGCCTATGTCCTGCTGGCTTCGGATGATGGCTCCTACATTACCGGCCAGACGCTGCATGTGAACGGCGGACAAATGGTGACGACTTAGTTGGGTTAGCTGATAGCCATAAACCTAACAAAGCAAAAACCTCCAGCAGCCACAATTTCAAGTGGGACTGGAGGTTTGCTTATTTTACAATATTGAATATAAGCTTAAACTGATCTTTTGTTTTTGTTGTAAATATCGAAGGCAACCGCCAGCAGCAGTACCAAGCCCTTGATGCCTTGCTGCCAGTCAATACCGAGGCCGATCAGAGACATACCGTTATTCAGTACGCCCATAACCAAACCACCGATAATGGCTCCAAAAACCGTGCCGATCCCGCCTGACGCCGAAGCTCCACCAATAAAGCAAGCTGCGATGGCATCCAGTTCAAAGTTCGTACCCGCTCTCGGCGTAGCCGCGTTCAGACGTGCAGCAAAGATGAGACCGGAAATGGCAGCCAATACGCCCATGTTGACAAATACCCAGAATGTTACTTTTTTCGTTTTAACACCGGACAGGCCCGCTGCCTTTTCATTTCCACCCAATGCATACACATGACGACCCATAATCGTACGGTTCATGACAAAGGAGTATACCACGATCAGGATGAACAGCAGGACAAGAATGTTCGGTATCCCCGCATAGCTCGCGAGCATGAAGGTGAACAGATTAATCACAGCAGCCACTACGATCAATTTGAGTACAAATAACGCCTGTGGTGGAACCTCAAATCCATATTTAAGCTGAGAACGGCGTTCACGAAGTTCATTCACAATAAACCATACCGTAAGAGCAATGCCGACAATGATGGATACTAGGTTATAACCGGTAGCTGAAAAATCCGGCAGGAAACCTGAACTGATTTTCTGAAATCCTCCCGGGAAAGGAGAGATCGACTGGCCTTCCAACACGATCATTGTTAATCCGCGGAAGAGCAGCATCCCCGCCAAGGTCACGATAAATGCCGGAATCCGTACATAAGCGACCCAGAACCCTTGCCATGCCCCAATTAACGCTCCGACCAGCAAAGCTGCAATCACAGCGATCCACGCTGGAAGCTGCCAATCGACCATCATAATGGCGGCAACCGCACCGACAAAAGCGGCTATGGAGCCGACGGACAAGTCAATATGCCCAGTGATGATAACCAGCACCATCCCGATGGCCAGCACGAGAATGTAGCTGTTTTGCAAAATCAGATTGGTAATATTAATCGGCTTCAACAGCAAGCCGCCTGTCAGCACCTCGAACAAGATCATAATGACGACCAGCGCAATCATCATTCCATATTGGCGGATGTTATTTTTAAATAGTTTAGTTATGGTTTCCATGCTTCACGCCTCCTGACTTGGTCATATATCTCATCAACGTTTCCTGCGATGCGTCCTCACGGCTAACCTCTCCGGTGATCCGCCCGGCATTCATGACATAAATCCGGTCACACAAGCCTAGTACCTCTGGCAGCTCAGACGAAATGACCAGCACACCCTTACCCTCAGCGGCAAGTCGATGAATGATCGTGTAGATTTCATATTTAGCACCCACATCTATGCCGCGCGTCGGTTCATCTAGAATCAGAATATCCGGTCCGGCAAAAATCCATTTGCTCAGTACTACCTTCTGCTGATTACCGCCACTCAGATTACCGGTTTTCTGTAAAATGCTCGGCGCTTTGATGTTCATGCTTTTTTTCATTTCCTCTGCAACGACGACTTCCTCCTGCTCATTGACCACAGCGCCTTTCGTCAGCTTGCTCAGACCGGTCAACGAAATATTGCGCTTGATATCATCCATTAAAATGAGGCCATACTCCTTGCGATCCTCCGTCACATAGGCAAAACCGTTGTTAATCGCGTCCGTAACCGTGTTGTTCTGGATCGGCTTACCGTCCTTAATCAGTTGACCCGAGATATTGCGTCCGTATGACTTGCCAAAGATACTCATCGCCAGCTCGGTCCGTCCTGCTCCCATCAGCCCGGCAATACCGACAATTTCACCGCTGCGAATATTCAGATTCACCTGATCCAGCACCTTGCGGTCTGCATGATGCTCGTGATACACCGTCCAGTCCTTCACTTCCAACACAACTTTGCCAATCTTGGCATGACGCTCTGGATAACGGCTGGTCAAATCGCGTCCAACCATCCCGCTAATGATCCGATCCTCTGTGACCTCATCCTTTTTCATATCCAGCGTCTCAATCGTCTTCCCATCTCGCAAAATCGTAATCGAATCCGACACCTTTGCGACCTCATTCAGCTTGTGGGAGATGAGAATGCAGGAAATGCCCTGTTTTTTAAACTCCAGCATCAAATTAAGCAGATTTTCACTATCATCCTCATTCAATGCCGCTGTCGGTTCATCCAGAATAAGCAGCTTTACCTTTTTAGAGAGCGCTTTCGCAATTTCGACCAGCTGTTGCTTGCCGACCCCGATGTTCGTAACCAATGTATTGGGATTTTCACTCAAACCGACCTTAGACAGCAGATCGCGTGTCCCCACAAAAGTCTCTTTCCAATCAATCACACCGCCGCTAGCGCGCTCGTTGCCCAGATATATATTTTCCGCAATCGAGAGATACGGGATCAATGCCAGCTCCTGATGGATAATGACGATGCCCAATTCCTCACTCTGCTTGATATCCTTGAACTCACACGTTTTGCCTTGGAAAATAATATCCCCTTCGTAGGTTCCATGCGAATATACACCGCTCAGTACCTTCATTAGCGTCGACTTGCCCGCACCGTTCTCGCCGCACAGCGAGTGAATCTCGCCTTCCTTGACCTTGAGATTTACATTTTCCAATGCCTTTACGCCAGGAAAGGTTTTGGTAATTCCCTTCATTTCCAAAATGATTCCAGTCATGGGATACGCTCCTTTCGGTTGGATTCTTACTCTTATTTGAGACCAATTTGCTCTTTGGTGTAATAGTGACTGCCGACAATATCCTTCTCCACATTCGTCCGATCCACCGAGATCGGATCAAGCAAGTACGCAGGAATTACCTTTTTACCGTTGTTATAGGATTTAACGTCATTCACTTTCGCTTGCTTGCCCTGTAAAATGCTGTTGGCCATCACGACCGTTTGCTCAGCCAGCTTGCGGGTGTCCTTAAATATGGTTTGGGTCTGCTCACCAGCCACAATAGATTTAATTGAAGCCAGTTCTGCATCCTGTCCCGTGATGATCGGCAGTGGCTTATTCGCAGATCCATATCCGACCCCTTTGAGGGATGAAATGATACCGATACTAATGCCGTCATACGGGGAGAGCACCGCGTCCAGATTGGCCCCTGAATAGTAGGCACTCAGCAGATTATCCATCCGCGACTGTGCTAAAGCTCCGTCCCATCGCAGCGTAGCGATCTGTGCCATCGTCATCTGCTTGCTGCGCACAACCAGCTTGCCGGAATCAATGTATGGTTTAAGTACGGACATCGCACCATTAAAGAAGAAGTATGCGTTATTATCATCCGGTGATCCGCCGAACAGCTCGATATTGAAAGGGCCCTTGCCTTCTTTGAGGCCCAGCTTCTTCTCAATATATGCCGCCTGTAACACGCCCACCTTGAAGTTATCAAAAGTCGCATAATACGTCAGATACGGTGTGTTGCGAATCAGACGGTCGTAAGAAATGACTTGAATCCCTTGGTCGTGTGCCTTCTGAATTACATCCGTCAGCGTGTTCCCATCGACCGAAGCGATGACCATTACATTGACGCCCTTGGTGATCATATTTTCGATTTGGGAAATTTGATTTTCCACCACATCCTCGGCATACTGTAAATCCGTTTTATAGCCTTGCTCCTGAAACAACCGAACCATATTCTCCCCGTCCCCTACCCAACGCTCGGACGATTTGGTCGGCATGGAAATACCCACATAGCCTTTTTCCTTGCTGCCCGTTCCACTCTCCGCCAGATTGCAGGCCGAAAGCATCAGGGCCAAAACCAGAAGCCAAACAACAACAGCTCCTTTTTTCATATGAAGTTCCCCTTTCCTCATGTGATGCAGGTCATTTGAAGGTAAGGATTTTGTAAAATCCTCAGGTCAGTGCTAATTAGACTAGAAGTTAGATAGCGCTTACATAAGTGAGGCAATGAGTACCTCTCCTTTTTTTATGTGCAAACACATGGTATCATTCCAGGCTGGGGAAGGTCTTTGCAGGTTTTGAACTTTTTTTATAAAATTTTAACCTTTGTGTGGGGGAAGGTATTACTTTAATAAAAAACAATGAGGGGCAATGGAGGGTAGTTGCAATTGATTGAAAAGCTATTTTAGATGCGGAGCCAACAGCTTTACCCCGGAGGCATGTTGTATTCCAGCTATAAGCTCATCCGCTAAGTTATCCGAATGAGCTTGACGTTAAACTTCATCGACATCAATTAAGAACACCCGCTCCTGGAATCCGCCTCGTGCCTCGGTTTTGGCCGCCAGCAGCTTGTCCAGCTCGGTTACATTCGCTCCATGTACTTCCGCCAGCGCTCGGATGACTTCCAGCATGTCCGCCAGTTCTTCCAGCGCATCCTGATCTTTGTCCGCTGCAAAATATTCCTCAGTCTCTTCACGAAGCTTCGTTCGCAGTTCCTGCTTATATTCCTCTGTGTCTAAAATGCGTGTCCGACTTTCCTTACCCTGAGACATAATGATATGCGGGATCCGGTCCCGCACCAGCTTGTTGTATGTAGGCATATCAAATAACACCCTTTCTGATATGAAGTTTAAAAAATTCAACAATTTAATGTAACGAGGTTTCTTTAAAAATAGACGGATAGCGCTTCGATGGATTAGCTACAATCCGCCGTGATAGACGCTCTAGAATAGAGTCTGTTTTATAAAGCAACAGGTCTACTTCCTCCTGTTTCATCGTCTCCTCGGATGCTTCATCCTCTCCAGAAACCAAATAATGCACGGTACCCATAAACAGCACCATATCTAAACACGGCTCCGCATCCGAGCGAATTAGCCTGAGCAGATCGTTCATGGATAGGCTGATGGATAAAGGTATGATTTGATTTCGATGTACATATATGGCCTTCGCCATTGAAAACATGGCGCGATCGCAAAGAATGAGGCAGTTTAGCCATTGATTATGGTCGCGCATCATCTGGGCAAGCTGTATTTGGTGTTGGGCAAGGTTTTGAAAATCCAGCATGCAATTCAATATGTGGGTGTCACTATACTTAGGCAATTTAAAATCAGCTTCACTATGTAGTTGGTTGCTTAAGGAGTAATGTTTCATGGGGGGAATCAACTCCTGAATTAGAATTTCATAAACAGTGTGAGCAACGTAGCATATGAATGGACCACTAAAATGTATAATTTTCTAGCTATCGGACAAGCTTCATAATGAATATTACTATATAGTAGTTTTTAATTCAATTTACTTACTAACGCATATTAATTAGATGTAACTCTTTCTCTACACTTCTAACTATAGAGAGGTGTATTCATGTCAGAACTTTTAGAATTAGTCGGTACACGTATCCGAGATATTCGAAAGTCCAAAGGGCTTTCGCAAGAAGCTTTAGCCGAACAAGCAGGATTCAATTCGAGTTATATTGGTTTCATCGAGCGTGCGGAGAGAAATATATCTTTGAAAAATCTGGAGAAAATAGCGAAAGCATTGAACGTGGGCGTCTATCAATTGCTTACATATGTGAAGGAAAATGATGAGCTTACCGAAGAAGATTCGAGTATAAAAGCCATTTTGTCTCTCCTAAGAACTCGTGAATCCAAAGATACTGAGCTGGCCTTAAAGATTCTTACGGATATATTTATGAGAATGGATGAACGATGAAACAAAAAAAAGGAACTGCACTCTGCAGTTCCCTACCTACCTCTTACGACAACGCCAGCATCGCTTTCATATCTTCCTCTGCGGTCGTAATTAGCTTCAAGCCAAACATCTCCACCAACACATCCAATACACCAGAAGAAATAAACTCAGGCGGTTTCGGTCCGATGCGAATATCCTGGATACCAAGACTGAACAAGCCTAGCAGGATGGCAACCGCTTTTTGCTCAAACCAGGACAGCACAATGCTGACAGGCAGCTCATTCACTGTGCATCCGAAAGCATCGGCTAATGCCAGAGCGATTTTCACAGTAGAACCGGAATTATTGCATTGTCCCAAATCAATATAACGCGGAATGCCAGTATCTCCAACGGTGCCGTAGTCCACATCATTAAAGCGGAACTTACCACAAGACGTGGTCAAAATGACCGTGTCGTTCGGCAAGGATGTAGCCAGCTCGCGGTAATAGTTACCGCCTTTGCCTGGTGCGTCGCAGCCTGCGATGACGAAGAAACGGCGGATATGTCCATCTTTGACTGCCTGAATGATCTCAGGTGCCAGCCCAATGACTGTCTCATGATGGTATCCTGTCGTAAGCACCTGTTCAGAGTCTACATCTGCGGCTGGCAGAGCCAACGCGCGTTCAATCAGTGGAGAGAAATCGTCGTTCACAATTTTGGCAACACCCTCCAGCCCTGCTACTTCATACGAGAAGAAGCGGTTTGCATAGGTGCCTTTAATCGGCATAACACAGTTCGTCGTAGCAAGAATCGCCCCTGGGAATTCCTCAAACAATCTGCGTTGATCGTACCAGGCCTTGCCGATATTGCCCTTGAGATGTGCATATTTTTTCAACGCCGGATAACCGTGGGCAGGCAGCATCTCCGAGTGAGTGTAGATATTGATGCCCTTTCCTTCGGTCTGACGCAGTAATTCTTCCAGCGCGTACAAATTATGTCCGGTCACGACGATGCATTGGCCTTCGATTTTATTTTGGCTGACGGTAATCGGCTGTGGAATGCCAAAACGATCCGTATGCGCACGATCCAGCACATCCATGATCCGTACAGCAGCATTTCCGACCTTCATCGCCATCTCCAAATGCTCTTGTACATTAAAGTTAGAATTGGTTAAGGTCATATATAACGCTTCATGCGTGATCCGATCCACCTCAGGATCGGTATATCCCAACTGACGAGCATGTGTCGCATAGGCAGCAATCCCTTTTAATGCAAAAATCATTGTATCTTGCAAGCTTGCTACCGTCTCATTTTTCCCACATACTCCGATGACTTTACACCCGCCGCTCGGCGTCTGTTCACACTGATAACAAAACATATCGTTTTCCTCCAAATATTGATAGATATTTGTTCGTTATCTACAGCGTAACAAACCCCTGAACGTGCGGGTGTGATTACACACACACTTTTTAGCACAGATTATCATGAGAGGGCGCAAGGCAATTCCGCAATCCAACATTCCTATTCCGACGAATTTTCCTGAATTCCCCCGCCCTTACGGTACTGCACAGGAGACACGCCCATGGCTTTTTTAAAAGCAGTGCTAAAATAGTGCTGACTATCGTATCCCGTACGTTCTGCTATATCAAGCACAGACAATGTCGTAGAGTCCAGTAGCTGCACTGCTTTGCGGATACGGGCACGCGTGACGAGGGTCACGAAACTGTCGTTGAGCTCCTTTTTGAGCACACGGCTGAGATATACAGCCGATACCTGTAGCCGCGAGGCAAGAGCTTCCAGCGTCAGCTCGCGATCGGCATAACCTTCCTGAATAAGCTGCCGTGCCCGGCGTACGATGGGAGATAGCTGCGCTTCACCGTACACCCGATCCCGGCTCACCCGGTACGCATTGATTGCGCCTTCCAGCCCACCCTCGTTGGACTCCACATGCGTATGAACCGCTATATTCAGGTAACGTCCAATCGCCTGCTCCATGGAAGCGCCGATCGTCTCGGGTGCCTCCTGCCACAGGCATATGCCGATCAGTCCGTTCGCATCGCGGAACAACACATGCGGTCGGTCCTCCAGCAGTTCGCCAATAATATTTTCAGCGGCAAAAAGAAACAACTGGCGGTCATTCTCGCGCATAATCGTCTGCCGGGCCTCTGCCGCAGGCCACCGTACGACACCGATCTGAACAGGTGGCCGGGATGGAAGACGTAAAAACGCCAACTGCTCCATGACGTCTTTTCCCGTGTGCTGTCCTTCCAGCCATTCCAGACAAAATCGCTGACGCAGCAGCGGAATATTCCGTTCAATCTGCCCGGCAGCTTGTTCTACATAGGCGGCGCGTTTGTGCTCCTCGTCCAGTCGCTGACGAAGCCGTGACAATGCAGCGTGAAGCTGATCCGCATTTACCGGCTTCAGAATATAATCTTCTACGCCAAGCCGGACAGCTTCCTGTGCATAAGCAAATTCATCATGCCCGGAAATGATCAGGCAACGGCACTCCGAGCGTCCTTCCCTCAGCTGCCGAATCAGTTCAATCCCATCCATGAACGGCATATTCATATCGACCAGCACAATGTCGATGCTAAGCTGACCAACCAGCTTCAGCGCTTCTTCACCGTCCTCGGCCTCTGCTACAACCTCCATGCCCAAAGCCGTCCAGTCCAGGCAGTCCCGAATCCCCTCACGAATGATCGGCTCATCATCTGCGATCAATACTTGATAACGTTTAGCCGTGGCTATGCTTACTTCTGGTATGGCTTGGTCAATCAGACTCGCCGTTGTCGCGTTGTCTGTTCCCTTGGATTTCGTCATCCTGACCCTCTCCTTTGTCATAAGGCTTCTTCAGTTGCGCCATATCCAGCAGCAACGGATGAGTGATTGTAACGCAGGTACCTGTCCCTTCTTTACTGTCCAATGTAATTCCATATTCCTCGCCAAAAGACAATCGGATACGTGCTTGTACATTCAGCATGCCGTAACTTCTGCCATTTGTACGAACTTCCTTTTGTTTCCGTCTTCCTTCCATCGCCTCCAGCGGTCTTTCCAGCCATTCACGCAGCTCACACAGACGCTCCGCCGTCATCCCTGCACCGTCGTCACGTACCGTCAGCAGCAGCTTGCCGTCCTCGGCTTTAGCTTCTACGCAAATTGTGCCTGGACCGCGTCTGGCCTTAATACCATGGTAAATCGCATTTTCCACTACAGGCTGAAGCATCAGCTTCAATACAAACAGATCCTTCAGCTCGTCGGGAACATTCAATTCCCAGCGAAGTCGATCACGATAACGGGTTTGCTGGATTTGCATATAGCTCGTGATATGCTCAACCTCAGAGCGCAGCGAAATAAAGTCATCCCCTTTGCTCAGTCCAAGGCGGAACAATTTCGATAACGCCCCCACCATGTCGGATACGTCGTCTGCTCCATTTTTCCGAGCCATCCAATGAATTGTATCTAGCGTATTGTATAGAAAATGCGGCTTAATATGCTCTTGGAGACTGCGCAGTTCGGCATCCCGTTTTTGCCGTTCCCTTAGTTCACTAAGCAACATGAGACGGCGGATCTGCTCCAGCATCCGGTTAAAGCTACGGCCCAGCATTCCGATTTCATCCCCGCGCTCACTCCACTGGCGAACCGTAAGATCCCCTGTCTCTGCCTTACGCATATAAGACATAAGCCGGAAAATCGGCTGCGCGATGGAACTGGACAATCGCAAGGATGCCGTTAAACCAAACAGACATACAATGAAAACAAAACAGACGACGTAGAACTGAATTTGCCGCACTTCCAGTGTAGATTCGCGTGCCGGGAATACTCCCACTGTTCTCCAGCCCGTGAACTCGGAAGCCTGGAACATGAAGAGCAATTCCCTACCTCCGGCTTCACGGGTAAACATTCCGCTATCCTCTGTCCCGAACCATTGCGGCGGAATGCGCTCAATCAAAGGCATATCTGGCATATATACACTGCGTCCCTTGGCATCTGTCACCATGACATACCCGCTTTTGCCCAAGGTTACATCTCTGGCGGCTTGCGACACAGCCCGCAGCTTGAGATCGATCATAATCACACCCAGTACATGTCCTGTCTCTGGGTCCGTGACCGAGCGAACGACAGAGACAATTTCACTGTCCTTATACCGGACATGAGTGGTCACATTACGGTGACTTGGCTGTCCCAGCACCGTGAATATACCTGCATGCTGCGCCGCCTGTGTGTACCAGTCTTCTTCCGTTAGGCTACGCGTGCTTCGAGCATACATTTCATTGCTGATATAATCGCCTTTTTCGTTCACGATCAGAATCCCTGCAATTTCAGGATATAAGGTGGTAAAGCCCTGCAAAAATTGCTTCATTTCATATAGGGTATCCTGCTCCTGTACGGAACTTACTGCCTGCTTGGAGCCAGGTGCCTGGTTAAGGAGAGGCTGCTGTGCTTGCTTCCCTTGATTTTCTGGCGTTGCACCACTTGTATGACCCGCGTGGCCATCGGCCAGCGTCCGCCCTTTCCAAAACTCCCCAATATCAGGATTAAAGGCAACCAGATACGTCATGTTCTGCAAATTTTCCATTTTGGTATCCAGTGCTTCGTTCACCTTGCCAATCAACTGCATCGTATGATTTTCCACCTGCCGCTCAATAATCCGTTCCACCGTCCAATTCACCAGCAGGCCTAGTCCCAGCGAAGGCACGATGCCAAACAGCAAGAACAGCACCATGAGCTGATAGCGTAAAGGCATATTGCGCAAGCGTAACCTCGGCATCATTTGATGCATCCTTAAGTGGATGCGCTTCCAATATTTATTTTGCATAATAATCATCTACATTCGCTCGGGTGACGACGGAAATCCCAGTATCCACCCGCACGGGCAGCGGGGTGTTATCTCCAGACGAAGAAGGTGCAGGAATCGTCAAATGATGATGCAGATGGAACAGATATTGAAGTGACCAATAGCCCATATTCCATGTCCCTTGGGCAATCGTTGCCGAGATGGTCCCATCACGAATCATATCCAGTGTCGCTTTATTCGTATCAAAAGAAATAATCTTCAGCGGATGACTGCTTTTTTGGCTCAGTGCTGCCTCACCCACACCTGTTCCTCCGGTGGCTTCGGTCACAAAAATACCCGCCAGTTTCGGATAAGCTTTCATTAGCCTTTGCGATTCATCCCTAGACACCATCACGTCAGCACGACCATCTACCACTTCCACCACCTTCATGGCAGGATACTGCCGCTGAATGGTATCGCGAAAGCCGCGCGAGCGTTCCTCATGATTTTGCTGCCCGGGCAGTGTGAGAACAGCGACTTGGCCTTCACGTCCCAACAGCTCTGCCATTTTTTCCGCAGCGGTCACGCCTGCCTTATAATTATCTGTGCCCAAAAAAGTATATGCCCGGCTCCCCGGCGCTCCGGCGTCAAACAGCACTACAGGGATGTCGGCATCCAGTGCCTTATTAATGACCGGGATCAGGGAGTGGGGATCAATCGCTGATATGGCAATGCCTGCGGGTTTACGGGCAATCGCCTGCTCAATGACCGTCGTCTGCTCCTGTGCATCATACCGGGTAGCCCCCCGATACTCCACCGTTACCCCCAAGGCATCCCCAGCATCCTCGAAGCCCTTGAGCCCGCTTTTCCAATACTCCAAACCGGACTGGAACGTAATCATCATATACGTTTCTCCGATACTGCCTCGTAGCCCTTTTTCCTCCCAAGCTCCATTCAACCGCCCGGTTTGTTCATATCTGAACACATAGAGAGCAAAGGCTGCAATCAGCAGCATGTACACCAGCAGCGTTTTCTTCATCCTTCCTCTCCTCTTCCTGTGCGTATCCTTAAGTTATAAATTCACTTTAATTTATTCTGGTTTCACTTAGATTGTAAACGCAATCATATTAAATTGGAACTACTTCACTCTTCTTACTTTCAGGTGGCGTTAATCCTGCACTAATGTTCCTACGGTACAATACCTACAATTGTGCTAGGAAAAACATGTGCGAATCTTGAGGAAAAGGAGTGATATGGATGAGCAAGCCGCGTATCGCAGAGTGGACAGAACTACGGGGTCTTGCCTACCTCGCTGTCGTGCTTCAGCATTGCATTGGCGAATATATTTATCGCAGCGACATCCAACAGCCGGATTCCGTTATGCTCGCGATGCTGTACCATTTGACACGTTTTGGCACACCGACGTTCGTTTTCCTGTCTGCGACGCTGTTATTTTATAATGGTAACAAACCGATTGGCTATTCCCGTTATATTGGCAGACGGTTTCGAGATATTTATGTTCCTTTTCTCTGCTGGACGGTTGTCTATTGGGTGTGTACTCAGAACTGGTCAACCGCGCAGTGGGGAAATTTATCCTTTTACAAAGGTATGTTCGAGGAAATGATCATCCCTGTCAGCGGATATCATCTATGGTTTGTGGTCATGATCTTTCAGTTTTATATTTGGTTTCCTTTATTTGCAAAAGCAACCGAGCAGATTCGAACGTTTCTACGTCGTTATAGCACCAAAAAGCGCAAGCAGCTTGTTTTGGCTGTGATGCTGATTGCTGCTGCGGCTTATGCGTTGCTGTTACAATGGTCCTACTATGACATGTCTGCATGGAGCGCTTGGTTGCCGTCCTTTGGGCAGACTTTGTTAGATTACCGCACTTATAACTTTGTTATGTATTTTTTCTATTTTATGCTGGGCGCAGTGTGCGCCTATATGACGGACACCTGGCGGGGATTGGCCCAGCAGACGTTGCCATGGAATGTATTTGTTTTTATTGGTCTGTTCATGCTCATGGGTCACACGATGCTGATCCAGTCTGGCGATACGATCAATCTCAATATTTCTACCTATTTAAAGCCAAGCACCTTCGTGCTGATTGTCTCGCAGTTGCTTTTGTTGTACGGACTGCTGCTTCATTTGCAAAAAGACCCGCGTACCGAGCCGTTTCGCCGTATGCTTAACTGGATTGGACGCTACTCCTTCGGAGGATATCTGGCCCATGCACTCGTGCTATCCTTCATATCCTATTACACTCGTCCGCTTGCACTGGGTGATCATCATTTTACAGCTACGCTCATTACGTTTGTCGTCGTGGCAAGTGTTTCCCTGGGCATCAGTTGGTTCTTTGCCCATCTGCCTGGCGGCAACTGGATTGTTGGCTCCAAAGGCAGACAGCGATTGAACTGGCGGCCTAATTTTCAGTTCCTCTCCTCCAAACGTGCTTCCAAAAGCACACAGGAGCTTAGCTAATCTTCTGCTTCAGCGTTCAATATGGGGGATTCGAACACCCTCAAGGACTTTCGCAGGGCTCACGTATTGAGCTCTGCTTTTTTTGTTGTCTAAGCATGCTGAATCATGTCCGTAACTGATTAACATTTTATGACATGGATATGTATTTTGTTTTAAAATAAGTCATTATATAGAATAATTATAAGCATTACGTGGGAGAAGTCACAGTTTTGCATAAAAAGAATGGGGGGATAAACTGAACATACCATCGTCGTTGTTAAGGATCTGGTCCAAAACCGGGTGAGGCTGCTTCCTGGTCTGAAACATACGGTTGAACTGATTAATTAGTTCATCCAAAAGCATAGACTGCTCCAGTACACAAGCATGTCCTAAGCCATACTCTGCGTAAAGATCAAGCAAGTGTTGTCTGGCATGTTCGATTTGTTGAGTTAACGTTACCGTTTCATCTTTGTTCATCCTACATACCTCCTACTGAATCTCATTTTAAGAAGGGATGTACAAATACGTCAGGATCAATTTTGAAGCAAAAAATTACAAAATAATACAAAAAGAGACCAGCAATAAGCTGGCCAATGAAAAAAACAAAAAAATCGACTAAGCTGTGCCAATATGTCCTTGAACTTGGACTGTGTTAGCGCTTGGGATTTCAGTTGGAACTGGTAATCCAACTACCAGTAAAAAGCTAATTGTTGCCAAAATTAAAACTGTCTTCTTGATCATTTTTTTCCCACACCTCCTTATAAGCAGAATAAAATTGTGCCTGCATTTCAGGAGTAGCAAGCTCACTGAAACAGAAAAATAAGCCTGCACAATTGGAAATAAGTAGTGCGTGGTTAATTATACCAGCTTTTTTCAAAGCTTCTATTAAGCATTTAAACCCATAAAGGTATCTCCCTTTATATAGGTTGTATTTAGCTAACTTATACCAGAATCGTACAGTTTCTTCGAGTATGACTTGCTGCTCTGTTAATGTACTCGTATATTCTTGATCACGATAGACTGTAATTTGGGGTTCAAACTGCTGAAGAATATGATCAATATCGATGTTGTAACGATTAGCTACTTCTATGACATTTAAAAGTTCTGCAAATATATGTTGCTCTCCAGATATATGTTCAACGTAATCTGGCAGCACACTAATATCTCCAGACATAAGCTTATTAACACAGGTATTAATTTTTGCCCAATGCTCAAATTTTTCTAGCCAATGGAGTGTATCTGGATCATTTTCCTTCACCCAGCTTAGATCGGAATAACCACGAAGATGTGCTAATGCTTGTGCATGATCGCCTTTTGCATCACAAGCATTAGCACACATCAATTCGGCGTAGGCTATGTATACAAACAATGGTCTGCTTAGCTTTTTTCGTGGCTCTGTTCCTTTTCGCTTGGAATTGTGAACCAAATGATATTGGAGTTGTCCTAACTGACCCATCCGATGTGCAAATTCATACACCTTGTCCCACATACTTAATGACCTATAGACATTTGCCAAATCTTTTAAAGCATCCAACTGCTCTATCTCGTCTAAACGATCCACAAAAGGGGCAAATTCGATGGCAGCCTGAAGGTTTACAGCCCGATCCTGTCCGACGTTGATTTGGAACAAGCGATATTGGCAGATCGCCAATCGCTCTGAATGCTGCTGCTTCTCACTTTCAGCTACCTTTTTGTATAAGTAAGCGGCTGCTTCGTTGTAACCGTCTTGGTATACATTTTCGGCGACTTCAAAGAGCGATGGCAGATAATTAGGGTTATCCAATAACAGAATGACAACTCGCTGCAAGCAGTCCAATCGCCCTAGCTCAATGCATCGGTACAGGAACGGACTGATTTTTTTCCAGTTTAGCGGACATTCTTCAATGCATTCTTCAATGTATCGTTCGTAAAAATAATCCGGTGGTAAATTCATTCCCGCAGTAATACTATCCAGTTGGTGAACAGACATAGACCGGTTGCCCGTCACAATACCACTAACTGTACCTACATTCAAATCGATCGTGTGACCAAACTCGGTCATGGTTAAGCCTTTTCGTTTCAGATAGGTTTGAACTTCTGCCTGTATCGTAGGTGTGATTTCCATGGATAAACCACCCTTTCAGCATCTTCATAGATTCCCATTTTCAATAATTCATATAGTTTTGAAACAAATAGTATAATTACTGTTTTTTCATTCATGATAATACCATCTTTTGGAACATCAATAAATACTTTTACTTTATAGATTTTTATATTTTTATTAGGAGATCATTGGATGATAGATTATTATGATAGGAGAAGGTCACTTGAAAAATACAGGTATGACACGTCCCTTGGACACGTTAGGCCGGATTGTTATTCCAAAGGAATTGCGAACCTCTATGGGTATTCAAGCTGGCGAGTCTTTAGAATTTTATTTGGATGTTGAAACCGGATTGTTAAGTATGCGGAAGTATATTGGAGTCTGCTGCCACATATGCCATTCGGTCCAGGATTTAAGCTATTTCAGACATTCATTTTTATGTAAGAAATGCATACAAGATTTGAAGGGAAACATCGAGGATTGTCCAATACCTGCTCTTGCTGTTAAGGAAGCTGGAGATAGTGAGAAAAGCATAAAACGATCATCGTCGCAACATTTGGTTGAACATCTAAGAAGACTTATGCGTGAGTATCCAACAGCCCAGCAAGGCGAATATGCTGAATGGCTTGGCGTGTCACAAAGCCGTATATCTCAGCTTAAAAAGCTATTATAGGTGTTGATTAACTTGATCCCAGTAAACTCCAATTACCAGTCGCTGTTTATCTCAAGGCGACTGGTTATTTTTTAACTTCGAAACCATAATGACCAAAATTTAATAAATTAGATTCCAAAACTTCCAAATGATATTGCTGTAAAATATGGATTTAAACTCTTTAAGATGATATATTCTGACTATATGTAAACTTCCTAAAAACGCTTTTAACGGACTTAAAACAGAAAAATGGTTAGTGGGTGTATAAATGAAGTCACATGTTCTAATTTATGATGGGTATGTTAGTTTTGAAATTATGCTAGCAACCTATTTTATGAAAACCAAAGGGGATATTGTTACGATTGGAGTATCCAAAGATCCTGTCATTTCCTATGAGGATTTTAAAGTTACGCCTGCGGTAGCCCTTGATGAAGTGTCTGCGGAGGACATCCAACTCCTAATTATACCTGGTGGAGATAACACTCAATTAAAGACAAACAAGCAACTTCTAGCTCTCATTAAAGCACTGAATAATGATCATAAAGTGATCGCGACCATTTGTTCTGCCACGGAACTATTGGAGCTAGCAGGTGTTTCTCCTAAAAATCATGTGAGTCATCCATCGGGTCTGGAGATACACAAGAATATCATATCTGCTAAACCCAATAAGTATGTAGATTTTGCAATCGAAATAGGCAAGGTCATGAACATTTATACGGATGATGATGATTTTAATGAAACGATAGACTTTTTTAAGCTTTTTAAAGATAGCTGACTCTCCTCACAACAATCACTTTATGTATGGTGATATTTGGGATATTATTAATAAATAAATTTACATACATAAAAGGGGTAATTAGAATGAATGACAAATTAAAGGGGCTATTCGTGGGCTTAACCGTAGGGATGATGATTACGGGTGCAACCGCAATGGCTGCGTCTGGAACAAGTGTAAATGCTGTTGTGAAAAAGTTTGATGTATTTTTAGAGGGTACAAAAAAGAACACTGCCGAGGGCTTAATTTACAACGGAAACACGTACATCTCTGTTAAGGATATTGGAACTGCCGAAAGCAGACCAATCAGCATCAAGAGTAATAAACTCTATTTAGGGAAACAGCAAAATATTATTACAGAAAATCAAGCACTCGATATTCTTTTGGATAAAATAAAAAACGAAGCTACTAAATATAATTTACACGTAATGGTTGAAGGGATCGAAGGAACAAAATACTCTTTAAGAGCTTTCGAAGATTTCCCTGATCACATTGCAACTTATGGATTCTATTACGTAGACAAATACACTGGTAAAGTAACTAAATATGACATCGTAAATGATAAGGAAGTTGAAATATAAGGATGGGTTCTCCCCATCCTTTTTTATTGTAAAACAATTTTACTCCCAGACTATTGCTTCAATTGAGCTTCATTCGAAGTTCCAGATTTACGGTCAAATGTAATCGGACCTTTACGGTTCACAAGCCGTTTCAAATCCACGGTCATTTCGTTCTTCAATTTATCAATGAGCTGATCCTCTTGAATTCCTTTGCTTTTAGCAACCTCGGCCAACGATTTCCCCTGTCCCAGCTCTTTCTCTAACTGGACAGGAGTGATGCCCAGCAGCCTAGCTACTTTCTCGTTGAGATGGTGATTCAAGCCGCCAGGTCTTTTACCGTGTCTATGTCTGTGCACATGTCCGTGCCCGTCATCGTCCTGTGGTTCAACATTCCACTGTTGGGCTTCCCCTTGGACTGAATTATTGGGAGTGAGAGCTTGCAACGAATGCTCTGATTCCATACTGTATGCTCCTGCGGCACTTGTAGCACCAAACATCATTACTCCTCCATATAGGATAGCAGCGGTCAATTTCCATTGTTTTTTCATGTTGTGGACCCTCCTTTCACCCTTTTTCATCTATATTTTCTCTTTCAGCTTTTTTTATTCGTATTTCGCCTGTTAAGTAACCATAAGACGGGAAAAAGAGCTCATGAGCATTGCTATCACAATTACACCCAACCTTCGATCTTCACGCGCTCCTTGAGAACACTATCGTGTAGAGTGAGCAAAAATAAACAACTAAACTTTCTACAATATAACTTGAAGTTTTTCAGGTTAAATATGAAGGGTAACATGATAATATTAATTTGTAATCGATTACAACTATATTTTTGGAAATAAATGTTGTATCAAGCTACTACAGAATGCATTGCATCACAGTCAGCATTATTCCGTAAAGGCAAGAAATTCGACGAAACCAAGACACACCAGCAAATCGGAAATATTTCTGTAAACTACAGCGCCAACTACCAACCAAATGGTAATTCTTATTTATGCGTACGGCAGTGCCAATGTAACTAATAATACCATTACGATTAACGACAGATAATCCTAAGGGCGGAACGACTCTAAAATCAACTAACCTTACTGTTTATTAAAATTGTTAGGAGGAAGAACCTTGTCTATAGCTAAATTAGGAAAATGGACGGCGATTATGTCAATCACCGTGTCTTTATTCACAGGGTCGCTGGTAATCTCCAACAATCAGGCGCATGCGGCTGATTGCTCGAACGGTTATGTAGCGTTAACCTTTGACGATGGCCCCAATCCCTCTAATACCAGAGCACTGCTTAGTGCCCTGAAGCAAAACGGATTACGCGCAACGCTCTTTAATCTTGGACAAAACGCGCAGAATAATTCTTCGCTCGTACGTGAACAACAAGCAGCAGGCATGTGGATCGGTAACCATTCATGGTCACATCCGCATATGACGCAACTGAGCGCATCACAGATGTCATCGGAAATTACACGCACACAGCAAACAATACAGTCTATTACTGGCACGGCACCAAAGTTGTTCCGTCCTCCGTATGGCGAGACCAATGGAACCCTCAAATCCATTGAGAACCAAAACGGTCTTACCGAAGTGTTATGGAACGTTGACTCCCAGGACTGGAACGGCGCCTCCACCGCACAGATCGTAGCTGCCGCAAGCAGACTTAAAAACGGCGATGTGATCCTTATGCATGATCAGTATCAGACTACACTCCAAGCGATCCCACAAATCGCACAGAATCTCAAAAACCGCAACCTTTGCTCTGGTATGATCTCTCCAAGCAATGGCCGGGCGGTAGCGCCTGACGGCAAAAACAACGAAACACCGCCAAACACGAGCACAAAAATCGAAGCAGTAAATATGACGAAGAGCGGTCAGTACACTTCAAATATCAGCTCGCCGTTCAACGGAGTGGCTTTATACACGAACAATGATTCGGTGAAATTCACACAGAATTTCACCAGCGGTACCCATAGTTTTTCACTCCGGGGTGCTTCAAATAATTCCAACATGGCCAAAGTTGACTTGAAAATTGGTGGACAAACGAAGGGTACCTTCTACTTCGGCGGGAGCAGTCCTGCGGTCTATACTTTAAAAAATGTCAACCATGGCACCGGAAATCAAAAGATTGAGCTTGTTGTAACAGCCGATGATGGGACATGGGATGCTTATCTTGACTATTTGGAGATCATCTAATTTTAAAAAAACAAAATCCCGGCGGGATCTTCCCGACCGGGATTTTTGTTGATATCTTTTTCACATAATTCTCAATGTAAAAATAACATAATATTGCAATATCGCAACCTCTTATATAATGGCGGATAACAACTATAAGTCGCTACAAAAACATTTATAAGAGATGCGGGTGGTAGCCATGGAATGGTATTTTGCATACAAAGAAGAATTGGAAAAGGTATTCCGCCAAGCGGAGGAACGGACGGCCACATTTCCGGTTCCCTTTCAGCAAGAGGGGTTAGACTACCTGGCGCGGTTTAATCCGTTGCGGGAAGACAGTACGCGTAATTACATATGCTATTTGCTTCCATTTTGGCTGCAGGAACTGACCGGACTGTCTCCCGAAACATGTCGCAAGCTGTCACTCGGCAACGTGTTCGTCATGGCTCATTATTTAATTCAAGACGACGTGATGGACACAGCAGCAGACAACCGTAAAACGCAACTTGCCTTAAGTCAGCTTTTCTATACCGAGTGTCTAAACATTTATCAGGAGCTTTTTCCGGCAACCTCTCCTTTTTGGTCATATGCCAGGACGTATGTGGACGAATGGGCCGTTAGTGTGATATCCGAAGGAACAGAGGACTATTTTCAAGGTGAAAGAAATAAGGTCGCACTAAAAGCCAGCCCATTAAAAATGGCCGGAACGGGTGCCTTATTGCTCGCAGATCATGCCGATCTGATCCAGACTGTTACCCATATGACAGATTTGAGCTTGCTCGTGCTCCAAATGTCGGATGATTGGGCAGATTGGTCAGAAGACTTGGTGGAACATAGCTATAACTGCCTATTGTCCCATATCAGCGCCGAACAAAAGACGGCGTACTGTGAAGGACTAGGACCACAACAAATTCAGGAAGCGATTTATGTACGCGGGGCGCTCGCCAGCTATGCGAACATTGCGAATCAATCAGTCCAGGAGCTAGAGACGATGGAGCCTTCCATCCACGGTCTGTATAGGTTCGCACATTCCATCGCAACAGAGCTCAGCGAAGAGGCAGCAGAAATTGAAGGCGGACGCTCACATTTGCGAAGAGGCGGGCTTGATTATTGGCTCTCCAAAAATATGAAATAATGCTAGATTTTTCTGAGTCTTACGTGGTATACTGACTAGGTAATTATAACCAATTGAATGAGAGGGTGATTTTTGATGGCTACTGAAGTTCTTCAAACACAAGTCATTCAAAAAGCTTGGGAGGATGCCAGTTTCAGAGAGAAACTGATGGCAGATCCCAAATCTGCAATTCGTGATGTGTTAGGAGTCGTGATCCCCGATCATATCCAAATCAAAACGGTAGAGGAAACGTCTGATCAATTTTATCTGGTTATCCCTCCAAACCCTTCAGGCGTGCTCGCTACATCCCAGAAACCTCGCGCGATGTGGTAGATTGGTTCTTGTAGCTTATTTAATCTATACTTTTTAATCTCAAGCGGGTGGGCTCAGCAAGCTTCCCTCCGTTTTCTCCGAACGCAAAAAAGCCGGATGTTATCCGGCTACGGGGAAGCGGATGGTCGCTTCTGTTCCCACCCCTTTTGCACTTGTAAAAGATATTTTACCATTCATCGTTTCAATAATCCGAAAGGTCACCATCATCCCCAAACCCGTGCCTTTAGTCTTATTCGAAAAATAAGGCTCACCTAGTCTGGATAAGGTCTGAGCATCCATCCCTTCACCATTATCCCGAATATGAATGACTGCTTCTCCATTGTCCACATAAGCCCATATATGAATATGTCCCTGTTCTCGCAACGCTTCAATACTGTTTTTGATAATATTGATAAATGCCTGCTTGAATTTGGAGGAATTCCCGCGCACTTTGATTTCCTGGGGAATATCCAGCGAAATTTTACCACCTTGCAGATTTGCCATTGGACTGATAATTCCTTCTATATGTTTGAACTCATCCAATATGGTCAACGTTTTGGTATGGTCAAACTCCGGCTTGGCAAAAGTCAGAAAATCAGTAATAATCGCGGACGCTCGATCCAACTCCTCCAGAGCGATATGCAGATAGTCTTTGTTCTTACCATCCTCCTGCTTGCTCATCAACTGAAGAAATCCACGTGTAACCTGAAGCGGATTGCGTACCTCATGAGCTACAGATGCAGCCAAATCGCTAATAATCTCCATTTTCTCTGAACGTTGAAGCTCATTATTGAACATCTCCAGTTCTCTGGAATACCGAACCACCTGCTTGTGCTTTTCCGCCAGCCTTCTGCCCAAGATCGCAATCAATGCCAGGACAAAACCGAACACGCCCCATTTCCATAAAAACATATTGTAGTGTCCGTCCCGGATAAAGAACCAGCTGAGTTCTGCGATCGTGATGACTGCAAAAAATGCAAAGCCTGTCGATAAAATGATCGCTTCGTGGTCTCCCTTAAGCGCCATGCGAATCGAAGCAAATACCAAAAGTACCATCAAAGCTACGAGCAATATACCGAGGACGATTACACTGAAGAAATAATATACATCGTTGAGTCGCTCCTGTGCTCCTAAATTCACAATCATGATGATGAAGCAGAACAAAGAGTAGGCGGTTAACAATTTTCTGAATTTCCGAATCAGTAAAATTGAATTGATATTTTGCTCAAAAAAGAAGGCTAATGAAGGCAACAGAATAAATAGCGCCACATCAAAAAGTTGTAAATACAGCTTGCCATAGCCTCGATAGAACGTATATAAAAACGGTGAATACGTTACAATCATCAGACCGATCGACAATACAATCGCACTTAGGGACAACCACATGGCCATACTTGGACGGAACAGGAAAAACGAGCAGATCAATAGCACCAGGGCGATAAAGATAAATGTACTGCCCAGTACAATATCCAAGACATCCATTCTGACCAAGTTTCCCAACAAGTCACGATAATCACCAGTCATCACATTTCCGATAATGCCCAGTCTATTCTTACTGCTTTCCGTCCATATGTATAATGTTTTACCACTGTCTTCTGGCTTCAGCGGAATCAGAATACGATTATTCTCATAATTATAGCCACGGTACGATTCATAAAAATTGGTGCCATCCTTATACAGTGTAATGTGCCTGCCATAAATATTTTCAAAAAGCACCGCTGGTGTTTCATCATTTAACGAAGGTAGCTTAATACGAATCCAGGCGGTGCCTCTATTGCCTGGCTGCTTGAGCAGCTGTGTATCATCTTCAATATGCATCCAGACCTTACTGTGATCAGTTACCTCATCTAAAGAGCCATCCTCGTCTTCTGCTCCCCATCTCATATCCCAGGAGGGTATCTTATACTCCCTTTCCGGGGTCATTTTGGCCGCATAGCCGATGTGGTCCAGCGACAATAGTATCACAATGACCGCTAGCAGAGCGGCGACAGCTTTGGGCACATGCCTCATATTAAGCACCTCAAAGTTACGTAGTAGGATTTACAAATTTGTATATGTTTTAACATTTTATCTTCCTGAAACTATATTATTCTATACGATGATGTTCATACCTTCTTCAAAATAAGGGTATCATGTTCTTTTTAATCATTATTTGTAAAATCTTCATATTGGTTAATGATCATTTCCTGTTCGCGTTGCTCCATCTGCTCTCTAAGCCCTATCCAAGGTTCACATTCTTCATCCTCATAGATCGTCCAAATATCGGAGAATAAATAATCGCGTATTTCTACTATTTTTCCGGCCTGTCCGCCGTCTGTCCAGTATAAACCATCCGGACGCCGAATAACGGTACGCGAATAGCCTGGAGTAGATGCCTTTTGACCTACTCGGATCCGGCTAATCATCGGACCAAACATGTACCATTCCAATTCATATCCCTCCAACTCCTCTTTATCATATCACAGCAGTTACCAAAAAAACGCTTATTGGGAAAGAGCATATCCCTATTCGCATGATTTTAACTTTTTACAGACACACTAACTCTAAGTTTAGCCGTTCTGCGGTTTGGGTAAGGTCGAAATAAGCAACAAAAAGCAAAGGAGCTGAGTTAGATGGCAAATCGCGACAATCAAAAGACTGAGCTACAGGATCATGATTTTGAGCCTTCCCTGCAAAATGCAGAAACAAACTGGGAGAATCTGATCGAGGGGCCTGATACTCCTCTGGAGGACGTACCTGATGCCGATGAACTGACACCGAACAGTCCTGTTGATCCCTCTGCGCCTGCTGAATTCCTGCATGGTACAGATTTGCTGAATGGTACCGATGGGGATGAAGAAGAGCAACTGGACAGTGACGATATTCTGGATTAATTACTGCATGTTATAGGAGATAAGAAAGCGGTTTCTCATCTTGCTATGCGGGTAATGAAGTGTATATACCGAAAGGAGTTGACTAATCTCCTATGTATAAAGATCCGATGTCTCAAGCTGATATGGAGTACAAACGCTATAAAACCTTGAATCCTGTAGAAGAGGATGACCGCAGGACTGCGGACAAAACTCATACGGACGATGGCATAGCCGAAGATAACCCACGAGGAGTCGCATCAGCGAAGCCCGAACCTAGAGATCAAGCAAGATGATAGCACAGATAGGGAATGCAAAAACTAGAATCGGAAATCAGGGCTTGCCTTCTGCATCCACTTTGTTTAAAATAAGGTCAAATCTTTTGAATACCATGAACAAAGACATAGACGGAGACAAGTAAGCGTCATCGGATTCCCACAGAAAGGTACGTATTGCTGAGAGCGTACCGCAATCCCGCGTTGAAATTCACTCCCGAGTCGAGCCTTGAACCGACGACAGAAGGATTCATTCCTTTGACCGCAGTAGAGGTTTCCGGAAGCCCCCGTTACGGGCATCAAGCTCAGAGGTTACTGCCGTCGATTGAATGACGTTGACGACTTGCATGTATACTTCTGTAATTAGGGTGGTACCACGGCATTCGTCCCTTGCGACGAGTGCCTTTTTGTGTTATTTTCTGCAAAAGTCTATGGGCTGAAAGAAAAACAATTTTTAAATCGGGAAGGGTGTACTGTATGTCAACCAATGAAAATTCTTTGGAGCTGTTGCGGGAACAGCTCGATGCTACAAACTTGCAATTGCTGGAGCTGCTGTCCCAACGCGCTGAACTGGCAGGACAGCTAGGAAAATTGAAAGAAGCTCAAGGAGTACCTGACTTTGATCCAGTGCGTGAGCAACAAATGCTGGACAAGCTGATCGCAGCTAATCGCGGACCTTTCGACGATGCTACGATTCGCCAGCTGTTCAAAAATATTTTCAAGGCTTCTCTGAACTATCAAAAAGAAGAACACAAAAAACATCTGATTGTCAGCCGCAAAAATCAGCCGGATAGCACGGTTATCAAGGTTAAAGATACACTGGTGGGCGGCAAAGCCTCCATCATGGTTGCAGGTCCTTGCTCGGTGGAAAGCTACCAACAAACTCGCGAGGTAGGTGCGGCTCTCAAGGAAGCCGGTGTGCCGATTCTGCGTGGTGGCGCGTTCAAACCGCGTACATCTCCGTATGATTTCCAAGGGCTGGGTATTGAAGGCCTGCAAATTCTCAAACGCGTTGGCGACGAGTTCGGGCTGGCTACAATCAGTGAGATCGTCGATCCAAGACATTTGGAGGAAGCCATCCCATACATCGATATCATTCAAATTGGCGCGCGCAACATGCACAACTTTGAATTGCTTAAAGCTGCGGGTGAAACCAGAACTCCGGTTCTGCTCAAACGCGGATTGGCTGCCACAATGGAAGAGTTCCTTCATGCTGCTGAATACATCGTTTCCCGTGGCAATACACAAGTCATGTTGATTGAACGCGGTATTCGTACGTATGAAAAATGGACACGTAACACGCTGGATATTTCCGCTGTTCCGATTTTGAAAAAGGAAAGCCATCTGCCTGTACTGGTGGACGTAACTCACTCTACAGGACGTAAGGACATCCTGGCTCCTTGCGCCAAGGCTGCCCTGGCAGCTGGTGCCGACGGCATCATGGTAGAAGTTCACCCGAACCCGGCAGTCGCTTTGTCCGATGCTCAGCAACAGCTGAACATACCTGAGTTCCACAACTTCCTGTCTGAAGTCAAAGAATCCGGTTTATTCAAAGCGTAAAACTAGTTTTATGCCTAAAACCTTCAATAAAAAGAATGCCTAAGTGGTTATCATCCTAAACACAGCATTCAATAAATTAGGCTCATGGAATCATATTCCATGGGCCTTTTATTTTTGCACAACGGACCTCGGACAATCTCTATACACGTTTAATGCTCTTTTCAGTCAAAGGAACATAATATCCTTTTCCATTCGGACCCATAGCAAATTTATTGCGAAGATGGATTAGATTAGGGCCAAATTTTGCCTCCAATTCTTCACGGAACTCATATAGGATTTCCATGATATAAATATCATGAATAATCACTTCCGTAATCGGCATTACAAGGCCTGGGTGTAGCGTCCATGCAGCGCGGCTGTCATCACCAAGTGAAAGTATGCCAGCTACAACCTCCCGGTCATCCACGCTAAGCACAATCCACCGACCACCGATTTCGGACGTAATCTCCTCACTCATATCATGACGGTAAACAGTAGCAAAATCAAAGTTAAGATCACCATATGCTACAAGGATCACCTCAATTCCTTGCTGAGCAGCTTGCTCTAAGGCATCCCGGAACACCTCGGCATCCTCTTTCCAAATTTCCAGTAAAATTCGGTGTTTTGCTCCCTTCACACCTTCGTTGATGCGATTGATAATGGCTTCATAACCCGAAATATTCCAAATATTCTCTCTATTTTGAAACGATGCTGTGTACTGCTCCAAACTCTCTTGCGCCACATTAAAAATCTGTTCTGCTTTGCGTTTTCTCTGGGCAATCAATTCATGTGGAGGAAGCGGCACATACAGAGGTGTATTTTCTTGACTTACCATGATGTCCCCACGGTTGACCATCCCCGACAAAACCTCATAAATTTTGGATCTCGGTACTCCAGAGTTCAATGAAACGGCATATCCCGAAAGTGGAGAGCTTTCCAATAAAGTCACATAAGCCTTGGCTTCATATTCACTAAAATTCAAATCACGTAGAATTTCTAATATGTTTGGTTTTGATTTCATGACGTCTTCTCCTCAATTCATGTTCTTCCTTACTATATCACTTCCCCTTGACAAAAACTGATATACAAACTATCTTTTTAGTAGTATTTTCATAGTAGTAACTATAGTAGCTACTATGATACTTTCATAGGGGATGAACTCAGGGAGGATACAACTTGAACAAAGTCATAGCTCATCACAGCGAAAGCAACCGGATTTACTATACTTCTACGATTCTAGCCTTATTGATCTGGAGCACATCGTTTATTGCCACCAAAGCAGCCTATACGACGTTCCCTCCTCTTACCTTGGGTCTATCCAGATTTATCATAGCTTCCATCGTACTAGGTATCGTTTTGCTAATCAAAAAAGAACATGTCAAAGTAAAGCCAAAGGATTTGGCTACGATTTCGTTTAGTGGGGTTCTTGGAATCACTCTTTATTTCTCAATGGAGAATATAGGGGTTAGCCTGACAACCGCTTCCAACGCAGCATTAATTGTCGCATCGTATCCGGCAATTACATCGCTGCTTGAATTTATTTTGTATAAAGTTAAATTATCCAAATATAAAATCTGCGGCATAGCACTGGCCATGATCGGGGTATATTTCTTAACCTCCGTTGGCGAAAGCTCGGATGGTAAGAATCAACTCATCGGAAATTTAATCTTGATTGGAACTGGATTTGCGTGGGCGTTTTACACTTTCATGACGCGTAAGGTTGTGGACAAATATCCGCCGGTGACGTTATCTTTTTATCAAACCGTTGCAGGTAGTATCTTTTTCATACCGTTAGCCTTATTGGAAAAGGATAGTTGGCAGGCTCCGACAACGGGATCGTTTATGTTGCTCATGTATCTGGGTGTGTTCTGCTCTGTTATCGCATTTTTGCTTTATAATTACGGATTAATCAAGCTGTCACCGAGCAGTTCCGTTTCTTTAATGAACTTGGTTCCGATATTTGGGGTGTTGTTCTCTGTCTTACTATTGCACGAAACGATTACATGGCGCCAAATCATTGGCGGTTTGGTCGTTATTCTAGGGGTCTTGATGAGTGCACACCAAACAAGCCGTACCTAAAGATATTGCAGTCCTACAATACTAGGGCGAGTGGCCTTTCTAAAAGTTCTCGCCCAGTCGGCTATATCTAGGCAGTCGGCTTTTTTTCTTTTATATAAAAAAGGTGGTTATATTGATTGATGAGGTTATCCATAATTACAGACTGTTTGAGCACACTAGCATGATTAAAACCATGTTTTGCTTGCAAAATATACAGCTTTTGACGAGCATTCTCAAGCTGTTGACGCAAAATGTCGTCTCTTATCATAATATATCCCTCCCTGTCATATGATCAGTGTAAAGGGTTATGAATAATATACTAAAAATAAGGGTTTGGGATAATTATCTAATTGGCCTATCCGGCAGAATGAATATTCTGATCCGTTGCGTTATTTTGGGCTGAAATCGGGAAAACGTTTTTTCCCTTCGCCCATAGCAACAACGCTGCAACCAGCAAGATGCCACTGTTTAATACGAAGATCCAGCGAATGGGCATCCAACTGCCAAGCATGCCGCCAATCAGCGGTCCCGCCATCGTCGCGAGCTGGGTAGCTGATTGATTCAGGCTAAAGGCTCGTCCGCGAAACTCCGGCTTGGTGACTTCCACAGTCATTGCATTGATCGCCGGCATGACAGACGCATAAAACAATCCATATCCAAACCGAAGCGCACCAAAACCAACAAAGTTGGTTACAAAAAACTGCAAGATGTTCCCGATTCCCGAACCGATCAGTCCAATCAGCAGCACTTGGGCGAAGCCGATTTTCCCTCCAATCCGGCCCCATCGGGGAGCCATCAGCACCGCCGCAATGCCTACAGCTGAGAATACAATCCCGGAACTTAAAGACGCATGGCTGCGATCCACGCCCATTTCAAGCACATACACCGTAATTAACGGTTCCAAGATCATGACGGAAAAGGTACTTAATCCAGCCAGAATAAGCAAAAAGTACAACGGACGATTAGCAATAGCCTCTTTGATATCATCACGAACATGCGAGCGGGTACTGGTGCCCTTGAAGCTATCCTCTCTAGCGCCAAACGTCGCGATGAACGCAGATACCAATACAAGTGCCGCAGAGAAATAAAAGGCATTCCGATTGCCATAATAATGGCTCACCACACCGCCAATCAGCGGCCCTATAATGCTGCCCGTCGCTCCAGCAGTCGCCATAATGCCAAGGGCGTAGCCCGTTTTTTCTTCAGGCGAGCCCGTCCCGACCAGCGCAATCGCCGCAGGAATAAATCCGGAGAGGAGTCCTTGAAACAAGCGAACTCCTACAAATACATATGGGTCTGTCACCAAAGCACATACCAGATACAATACAGCCAGGCTGAAGCCTGATCGAATCAACATCGGCTTACGCCCATACTTATCTGCCAGCGAACCCCAAAACGGAGCAATCAACGCGCTCGCTAAAAAAGTAACTCCAAAGGCAATCCCCGACCATAGTTCCAGGTGATCGTTAACACCCAATTCCGTATTCAGAAAAATAGGTAAAAACGGAATCGACACGGAATAGGCCATGCTGCAAAACAATACTCCGATCCACAAAACAATCAGGTTTCGCTTCCAATATAGATGCATGCTGCCACACGTCCCTTCTGTTCATTCCATTATTACCCTCTAAATTAGAAAAGTCTACCGTAGACCTTAGCCTTTCATCGTGGAACAACCACGAAGAAGCTGATATAATCGAATGGAATGGAGATGATGACATGGCTAAAAAGAGAAATTCGTCTTTCGCTGCTCCTGCGGCTCAGGACAAACCTGCTACGTTAAAGGATCTGTTGAGTCAGGACGTGCTGAACAAGCTTAAGGCTCAAGCCAATGAAGCGCAAGCAGAACAGGACAAGCGTAAAGAAGACGAACGGCAACGTGCCCTCGAAGCAAAAAAAGCTGAACAAAAGAAGCTGGACAACAACTTTGAACACCTGTTGAATAACAGCGATTTGGACTGGCACAAATATAAATAAGCCAAAACCATTGCGGTTTTGGCCTATCTTTACACTTTATGTTATAGCCAGTCACGAATATGTTGTACTGAATACAGCACCCCTACCCAAACCGGCAGACTGAACGCCATACCCCATATGAGACCTTTAGCCAGTTTTTTGTCTACCTCCATCATGATCCTGCCCCTTTCCTTGGGAATAGCAGCAGTATGGGTCAAGAATACGGCTTTCAAACCCGTATTTCCTTATCCCCAACAAAAAAGGTATGATAGTAAATGGAAAAGTGTTCTGCGCTGTCCCCAAACTATAAATTAGGATGTTACACCATCCAACCTTTCAGGAGGAATATTAATGAACCGAAAATCGATACGCCCATGGTACACATTGTGCCTGCTGGCCATCATGCTCGTGCTGGTTGCCGGATGTGGCACAAAAGCGGCCGATGTGGAAGCCGCAAGCCGGACAAGCACTACAACGCCCGCTGCAACTAAAGACAAAAGCAAGACTGTTTCACATCCAGTTGTCACGATTGTCATGAACGATGGCAAGAAAATCAAGCTTGAGCTGTATCCGGAAGTAGCACCGAACACGGTTAACAATTTCATCTCCTTGGTGCAAAAGGGAGCTTATAACGGTACCATTTTCCACCGCGTCATCCCAGGCTTTATGATTCAGGGTGGTGATCCGCAAGGTAACGGTACAGGCGGCCCCGGCTACAGTATCAAAGGGGAATTCAAGAGCAACGGCGTTAACAATACACTCAAACATACACGTGGCGTATTATCCATGGCCCGCTCGGCGGATCTGGATTCGGCCGGATCGCAATTTTTTATCATGGTTGCCGATGCGGACTACCTCGACGGTCAATATGCCGCTTTCGGTAAAGTAACGTCCGGAATGGACGTGGTCGACGCTATCGTCAACTCCAAACGGGATAGCAATGACAAACCTACCAAACCAGCTACAATGAAAAAAGTTACTGTAGATACGCTAGGTAAAAAATATCCAGAACCCGTCAAAGTAAAATAACCTGTCTTTCAAAACGGGATAACAGCAACGACCTTGTGCATACGCATGAGGTCGTTGTTGCTTATCCCCTGATGCTTTCTAAGCTGCTGACTCTGTGATGTAGTAAGAGTATATACACAAAAGGAAGCGTTTTCAATCATTATTTTTAAAGTATTTTACTGTTAAATGAGTCTGTCAGCGTTCGACAAAAAGATACTAAATGAGCCGTAAAGTCGTCTAATTGGATTTGGTCTCGACTGAACGGATACCTTCCATCTCTTGCAGCAGTGACAACAATTCCTCCACTCCCTCTGACCGGGACAGCTTTAGAAGCATATGAACCATCAACTGCTCACCGTTATTGATACGCTCGGCGTGAAAGCTGTGAATGGTCAGCTTTCTGTTCTCCAGCAGTTCTTTAATTTGATTCAGTACGCCCGGCTCATTTTCAACCTGAACAACTACTTGCCGTGTGGACGGGGTAGCCATCTGATAAAAACGACTATGGAGCAAGGACTGAGCCGCCAAAATAAACAGCGTTACACCCGCGCCAAGCCCATACATTCCTGCACCGACAGCAATACCAATCCCGGCGGTAGTCCAGATGCCCGCAGCGGTGGTAAGCCCTTTGATTCTATTTTTTTGTGTAAAAATCATTCCTGCGCCGATAAAACCGACTCCACTTATAACCTGTGCTGCTATTCTGGAAGGGTCCAGCGACAGGTTGGACCATACAGTCTGATCCTGAAAACCGTATTTGGATACCACCATCATAAGTGACGCCCCGATCCCGACAATGAAATGTGTGCGAATGCCGGCCTCCTTCATCCGACTTTTGCGTTCATAGCCGATTAACGCGCCGCACAATCCGGCAAACATGACCCGAATCAGGTAATCCCAATCCCACATACCTTTTTCACTCCACTATTGTTTAAGTTATGAAAAGATGTTGCCTTAATATATATAATTCATGATGCACCGGCAAATGAGCCGTTATACAGCTGTTATTTTGTTATTACCCAAATTTTAAGGAACCTTCACTTCATGTTCGGGAAGATTGCGATGTGCCTTTCTCCCCTTGAGTAGCCACAACTCTGGTGTATCCTGTACACCATCTACTCGCATACTAAATGCCCTCGATGGTAAATTGCGTATACGGAGCAATAGACGGTTTCCGTCTGCTGCTGCATCCACAAGCTCTAGTAGTGTTAGTGAATCATTTGTTAGCTTGCGGTTCAAAGCGGGAGTTGAATCTGCGTTGTCCTCACGGCTCCAAATACGCAGCTCATCTAAAGACGGCGTAGTAATTCGCTTGCTGAAAGAAATAACCACCTCATCTTCGGCTGAACGTTCCGCCCTAAGAGGTATTGGAGGCTCATCGTACATGTAGCCTCCCAGATGATATTCATAGGCAGTCCAGGCGTTGTAGTCGCCCTCCAGGGCGGTAGCCCCGAACTGTCGCGTCCACTTGCGGTCTCGAACCATCCGCGCAAGTGAACCGATATCTGCCTGCACTCCGAGGGACAGGTCCGGATAAGCGGCGCGTATGGACTGCGCGATACGAGCATAGCCGTGAATATACTGTGGCGGCAGACGGCGGCGCATCCAGTCCGGCCAATGGGTCTGGAGTACGTGCATATCCGGAGCTACGCTCCCGATCATGGCTACCGCATCCAGGCCCTGCCATTCCCGCAGCTGACCGGGAATATCGCCACGCCCACTCACAGCGAGCGACCATGTCGCCACGCAGATGTCCGGCCGGACATCACGCACACCGCCTGCGCCGTTCACCAGCTCATGGATGAGCCCATTCACGGCGTTAACGCGCAGATCGACCCACTGCGCGTACAGATTGGGGACCTTCCGGTAGTAATTCCGCGCATGCTTATCGCGGAAATTTGGAATGTTCTCACCGCAGCGTGCACGGAAGGCACGCTGTGCATGTGGCCCAATATCCCCGTACACTCCACTGCGCAGCCCGTTCCATTCGGGGAAATAAGGCTCCGCCACCTCAAAGCCGTCAAACGGAATATCGGTGACGAGCCGGGCAGCGGCTTTCTTTTTCCATTCCACATATTCGTGGGCAAAATGCGAAAGCCGCTGAAAGCCGTCGTTGGGCTCGCGCAGCAACTCCATACGCCATTCCTTCCACGCTGGCGGCAGCTGGGACACGCCAAAAGAACCGTTGCCCAGCACCATCGCCCACACCGCGATGCCTCTGCGCTGAAAAGCAGCAACAAGCGCTCCATCCACTTCATTTTCACGTACAACAAAATAATGCACGGTCTGGTAGCCCGCAAGGGCGATCTCATCCGCTATGCTATCCCGCGACCGATTGGCGTAATAGGGAAACAACGGATCAATTTGAATACTGGGACCGTTCAGAGCCCAGGGTTTCATTTTTCCGATTTGTGCTATAGAGTCTGTCGATTCGGATCGCTCATCTCTCTTATTGTCCAATTCGATCCACCTCCGTCACTCACGTTTTTCCGATACTTGCTCAGAATCTACAGGTTTGGGCTATATGTTCCTAATGGTTCGCCTATGTTACCATATTTCGCAAATGGGGTGAAATGCAGCAGCTACTGTTTCATCATTAGCGTTCAGAGGTATTGGAATAACGAGTCAGGTTTAGCTTATGAACGGAATGGGAGGAATAGTCAATGGCAGAGCAGAGATTGCAAGGAAAGATAGCAGTGGTCAGCGGTGGAGGTTCAGGAATCGGTAAAGCAACCGCAATTCGTTTTGCAGAACAAGGCGCCAAGGTGGTCTTGCTGGATCGGACACCCGAGCATGCAGAGGAAACCAAAGCAATCATTGAACAGGTTGGCGGTGAAGCACTTGTGCTGGAATGTGATATTTCCAAGCCAGACATGATTCAGCAGGGGTTCGCTAAAGTCGCGGAGACATACGGGAAGCTGGATATCGTATTCGCCAACGCAGGCATTAATGGCACCATGGCCCCTATTGAGACCATGGAGCTGGAAGAATGGGACCACACGATGAACATTAATCTACGCGGCACCTTCGCTACCGTTAAATATGCCGTTCCATACCTGAAGGAACGCGGCGGCAGCATTATCATCACCAGCTCCATCAACGGTAACCGAACCTTTTCGGGTATTGGGTTCTCAGCTTACGCTTCCACCAAAGCGGCTCAGGTTGCTTTTATGAAAATGGCAGCGCTGGAGCTGGCACGTTACAAAATTCGGGTTAACGCGATATGCCCAGGAGCCATCGACACGAAAATTGATGATAACACGTACCCTACCGAAGACTTGAAGAAGGTACAAATTCCAGTCGAATTTCCGAAGGGCGGAGAGCATCCGCTGGAGGATGCTCCCGGTGAGCCAGAGCAAGTCGCCAATCTGGTTCTGTTTCTCGCCTCAGATGAATCATCTCATGTATCGGGTACGGAGATCTATGTAGACGGAGCAGAA